>RFGQ01000566.1 GCA_003695865.1 Gemmatimonadota bacterium
GCGAGCGAACCTGCCGCGTGAGGAACCGGATGCGGGAAATCTGCACGTCCGGATCTGTGAGGGGCGGGGAGGGCAACCTCCCCGCCTACTCGGCATCCGACCTCGGTGAGGTCCGGCCGCTCGTCGTACAGCTCGTGGTAGACGCTCGCCGCGTCGGCGTGGATGTAGCCCGAGAAGCCTTCGAAGAGCTGCGCCACGGACGGGCCGTCGTTCTTCTTCACGTAGCGATACAGGACGTGCTCGCCGGGCACGACCGCCACGTAGAAGCTTCGCCGACGACACTTCTCCTTCGCCTGCACCAGCACGCCCGTGGCGTCGACGATGACGTACGACGCATTCGCCTTCGCGTCCGACCACATGGCGCGGGTGATGTGGCTCAGGAGCTTGACCGAGCCCTCCACCCAGTCCGAGAGCGTCGACTTCGCGACCGGGAATCCCTCGCGGGCCAGGATGGACGACAGCCGATGCCATGGCAGGTGGTCGCAGTACTTCGACACCAGCGTGTGCGCGAGCAGGCCGGGGCCTGCCAGCCCGCCGGGGATCGGACGCGCCGGGAGTTCGGCGATGAGGATCGCAGGCTCTTCGGGGGGCTTCGCCGCAGCGAGGGGAGCGCCGAGCTTCAGCGGAGCCGGAGGTGCCTCGACGTCGACAGGAGGGGCGCCCGGTCGCTTGTATTTCGGGCGGACCACTTGCACCCGGACCAGCGTCTCAGCCCGGCGCTCGACGTGCTCGCTGACCTCTTCGCCGATCTTCACCAGGTCGCCGCCGCCGGGGCCGTCGCGCTCGGGAGGCTCCAGGACGATGCGCTCCACGGGAAGCTCGAGCTCGCTGAGGTCGCGGCGGCGGGCCTTGCGCTTGGGCTTCTTCTTCTTGTCCGCGTCGCAGGCGGCCTGTTTCGCCGCGGCCAAGGCGGATCCGTCTGCTTCCACGTCGTCATCGTCACCCCGGGGCAGGACACCGAGCGCGCCGAGGACGTCGAGGACGTCCGGAAGGGGCAGCTGGCTGTCCGAGGCCGGCACCCGCTCCCGCTTCGGACCCAGGAGCCGGCGGCGCAGCTTCTCGTGCTCGAACAACAGCTGATCGTATTTCGTCTTCAGGGCTTCGAAGCTCTCCCGCTCGGCAACAAGCCGGTCGTACTTCGCTTTCAGCGCCTCGAAGCTCGCCTCCAGCTGCCGCTGGTTCGCAAGCACATCACTCAGTTGCTCAACGGTGACGTAGTCCTCGGTCACGCCTCTCTATATGACGACCCGTTCGGATTTGTCGTCGACATGGGCGATTTTCTTTCGAGCCGCGCGGGCGAGCTGCCGGTCGGTCCGAGCCGCACCGCGAAGTGGAACCCCTTCGAGGATCGCCGCCATCGTGCGCGGGTCGACGACGACCCGGGCCTCTCCCGAGGCCTCGGGCAGCCGGGCTCGGAAGCCCTGGTCGAGGTGCTTGTAGAGCACGCACCAACCCGTCGGCGCCTTCCACAGCACCTTCAGTCGGTCCTTCTTGCGGTTCACGAACACGTACAGCGCCCGCGATGGGTCATCACCGAACCGCTCGACGACGCTACGCCGCAGGCCGGCGATCCACCGCCGCATGTCCGCTGGTTCGACGGCAAGGTACACACGGACACCGCGAGGGATCACGCGTCCTCCGCCACGGCCAGGACGGTGGCCAGGTCATCTCTGTCGAACTGGGGAGGCACCCGAATGACTCGACCATTCACCAGCACCACCTCCAGCCGCTCGTCCGCAAGCGGCTCTGGCTCTGTAACCGCGAGCTCGACGAACTCGGGCGGGGTCTCCTGACCCAGCTTCCACCGCCACCACGTAAGCGACTTCGCGTTCCACCGTCGCCGGCGCGCGAACGCCGCCGCCGTCTCCCCGCTCTCCTCCAGTTCCCGCACGCGTCGCACCCACTCCTCGCGGCTCACACGCTTCTGCGCCATGGGGCACCTCCTGGTGCGCGCCTACCCAGCCGCGGCCGTGGTCGTCGAGGACGTGGTCAACCGGACGCATACGTGTGGGTGCGGACCGA
>RFGQ01000567.1 GCA_003695865.1 Gemmatimonadota bacterium
GCATCGGGCTCATCGGCCAGGGGGCGGCTCCCGCATACGGGAGCCGCCCCCTTCGCATGTCGTGGTGCGCACGCGGCCGCGTGCCCCCGCCCTCCACGGGGCGTCGAGCGTGTCAGCCGCCCGTCAGTCCTTCGGCATCGGGCGGCAGGCCCAGCCAGGCGTACGCCTGCTCGAGGTCGTCGAACACCTGGAACTGAGTCGAGATGACGCCCTCCAGGATCGTCGTCGCCATGCGGCCGATTCCGTAGGCCAGCGGCTCCGAGGCCACGATGGCGGTGCGCCCCCCGCCCCTGAGCGGTTCGATCCAGCCGGCCGTGCCGAGAAACTCCTGCAGCTGATCGGTGGGGATGGCGCGCTCCATGCCTCGCAGATCCCACAGCACGCTCATGCCCTTTCGGTAGCGCGCGTCGTGCAGCACCCGCAGGATGGCGGTGCGGACCTCTTCGATCGTCGGTGCGCCCGAGACCAGGATGAGCACCAGCTCGCCGGGCGTGAGAAACTGCACGTCAACGGCCACGCCCGCTGCCTCCCGCCAGGATCCGCAGCACCTCTTCGTGAAGGACGCCGTTGGTCGACACGCCCGAGCCCGCGTGGATCGAGGGCTCGCCGCTCAGACTGGTGAACGAACCGCCCGCCTCGCGCACGATCGTGAGCAGGGGCGCCGCGTCCCAGGGCGAGAGGACCGGATCGACCATCACGTCGGCCCGGCCGGCGGCGACCAGAGCGTGCCCGTACGCGTCGCCCCACGTGCGCGCCAGGCCGGCCGCGCGGGTGAGGGCGCTCAGCCCCCCCGCGGCCGGCCCGTCGACCACGTCCGCGAGGTCGGTGGTGCACACGGTCGCGGCGGCGAGCGCCGTGGTGTCGGAGACCGTGCAGGGCGCGCCGTCGCTCTCACAGCCGAGGCCAGCCGCCGCCGCGACCGTCCATTCGAGCGCGGGAAAGTGGGCCACGCCGACCACCGGCTCCCGGTCCCATTCGATGCCGATGAGCACGGCGTACAGGGGCACGCCCCGCACGAACGAACGGGTCCCGTCGATGGGATCGACGATCCAGCGCACGGGCGAGGCGCCGGGCCGTTCGCCGAACTCCTCGCCGAGGATCCCGTGGGTCGGAAACCGGGCGGCGATGCGCTCGCGCAGCAGAGACTCCGCCGCGCGGTCCGTCGCGGTCACCGGCGTGCCGTCGTCCTTACGTTCGGGGTCGATCTCGCGCCCGAAGTCGCGCAGCGTACGCTCGCCGGCCGCACGCGCGAACGCTGCGGCCGCTTCGAGCAGTTGGACCAGGTCGTCTGGCGCGGGGGGCGCCGAAGATGGCGTGTGGGGCACGGGTACGGGGTTCGACATGAAGCGTGGACCGGACGCTCACGCGGCCGGCGGATGGTCGTCGTCGCAGAGTGTCCGGGGATGAGGCTCAGTGCCGGGTCCGCGAATCCTTCTCGCGGTACATATTGCGGTCCGCCGTCTGAATCAACTCCTCGACGCCCACCATGCGGTCGGGGCTGAACACCGCGATGCCGCTGCTCACCGTGACGCCATGCGGCGCCAGGATGCGGTCGGCCGCCACGCGCTGGTTGATCCGGCGGATGTAGCCCTCGGCGCCTTCCTGGTCGCTCTCCGAAAGCACCGAGACGAACTCGTCGCCGCCGAAGCGCGCCACCATGTTCATGGCCCGGTTCTCGTCTTCGAGCACGCGTGCGAACGCCTTGAGGATCTGGTCGCCCACCACGTGACCCAGCGTGTCGTTGTAGTGCTTGAAGTCGTCCAGATCGAAGAGCACCAGCGACAGCTTCCGCCCGCGCCGCGCGGCGGCCACCTCCCGCTCGAGGTGAATCTGCAGGTGGCGACGGTTGGGCAGTCCGGTAAGCGCGTCGGTGAGCGACAGCGCCTGCACGTTGGCGTGCAACTGCGCGTTGTCGAGCGCCACCGAAGCCTGACCTGCGAGGCGCTGGAGCACGCGAATGTCGTCTCCCGAGAACGCGCGCGGTTCCGACGAGCCCACCGCGAGGGCCCCCGCCACCGCGTCGCCCACCTGGAGCGGAACGGCCAGGCCCGAACCCGCTCCCACGATGCCGCGCAGGTGCTGCGGAACCAGATCCGAGGTGGAGAGATCCTCGATGGTGGCGTACGTGCGCTGACGCACGAGGCGCTCGTAGAGAGGGCCCGCGATGTCCCAGCGCGTGCCGACGGGCACGAGGATCGGCCCCGTCGACGCCTTGGCGGTCGCCAACGTCCCCTCGATCATCCACACCGAGGCCCCGTCACCGTTGAGCAGGTCCATCGTGGCCGCCGTGACCTTGGCCAGGACCTCGTCGAAGTCCAGCGACCCCGTGAGGGCCCGTCCGATTTCCTCGATGCGCTCCGCCTCGCGCCGCCGCAGCTCCAGCTCGCGGAACTGGCGGGCGTTCTCGACCGCCACCGCCGCGAGATCGGCGATGCCCTGCAGCAGTTCGAGATCGTCTCGGGAGTAGGCCCGCGGTCGGTAACTCTGGGTGGAGATCGCCCCGATGACCCGTCCCTTGTAGCGCAGAGGCGCCGAAATGGCCGAACGCGTGATCTCGGAGTCCTTATCGCCCAACAGCATGAGCGACTGCGCCTCGAGGCGGTCTTCCACCACGGTCGCCTGTCCGGTACGGATGACCTCGCTCTCGGTGCCGCGGTACGTGATGTCGCAGCGGCTCTCCTCGCCCTTGTCCGCATAAAAGACGATCGTCGCGAGGTCGGTGTCGGCGTCGTAGAGCGAGATGTAGAATCCCGCCGCTTCCACGACGCGCGCGGTCTCGCGGTAGATCGCCCGGTAGAGATCTTCCGGGCTGAGTGTGCCGGTCAGGGTGCGGCCGATCTCCAGGAGCACGCGGTAGCGCTCACCGAGGCTGGGCGTCCCCGTCTCAGCTGAAGCCATGCGGTGTACCCGGCAGGGTCCGGATCAGCGGGGTATCCGAACGTTAAGAAATGTTGACCTCAAGATACGGTCCCCCCGGGGCTGGAACAAACAAAACGTTCCGGCGCTAGGCGTCCCGCTGGCGCTCGAGGCGGTCGAGCACGTGCCTCATCTCGAATCCGATCGCGCGGATCAGCCGCGCTTCGGACCGGTCGAGAGAGGCGCGGTCGAGCGCGGTACGCAGCGCGCGCATCACACTTTCGGGGCGTCGGGTTCCTTTGAAGAATCGCAGCCGTGCCAGACCTTCCTGGACGGCCTGGTACATCTCTTCGAGGTCCGCGCGCGTTGCGGGCCCCTGTGCGCGTTTGCCGCGCGGAAGTTCGGGAAGGTGATCCGCCTCCGCAACCAGGAACATTTCGTAACAGATCAACAGACAGGCCTGGGCCAGGTTGAGGCTCGAGTAGTCCGGAGCCGTGGGGACCACCAGTACGGCGTGACAGCGGTCGAGCACGTCGTTGTCGAGGCCGCGGTCCTCGCGCCCGAATACGATCGCCACGTCGCCCTCACGCGCGCGCGCGATCAGACCGGGCGCGGCTTCACGGGGTCGCAGGTAGTTGCGCGCGGCAGTGCGGGCCCGCGCGGTCGTGCCGGCGATCCAGTGACAGTCGGCCAGGGCGGCGCCGATGTCGTCGAAATGCTCGGCCGACTCGACCAGGTCCTCGCTCCGGTGGGCGATTCCCGTGATGCGCCACGGGTCCCACTCGGCCGGCCGGACAACCCGCAGGCGAGAGAGCCCCATGTTCTTCATCGCCCGCACGACCCCGGCGACGTTCACGAGGTTCTGCGGCTCGTAAAGGACCACGATCACCCGGTCCAGGGCCGGTACGGCGTTCCCGGCGGATCGAGGCTGGTCGTCAGGCGTCATCGCGGATCGGCGTCGAATCGAGAGACATCCGCCGTCTCCGGCGAGGGGGATGGCCCCCGCCGGGCCGCCCGCCGGATGGTCACGACGGGGGCAGGCGGCTCTCGTCGGACTCGGTGTGGCCGTTCTGCTCACTCCCGGACGCGCCCTGCTTCAGTTCCCCCTTGAAGTTGCGAATACCGGCGCCCAGGCCACGCGCGATCTGGGGGATCCTCGACGCTCCGAAGAAGAAGACCAGGAGCAGCAGGATGAGGATGAGTTCTCCGGCGCCGAGTCCGAACACGTGGGGTCTCGCTTTCTGTGGGCCGGCTCAGCGGAGCAGGCTCTTGGCGATCGTGTGGAGCTGCATGTTGGTCGTACCCTCGTAGATCGAACCGATCTTCGAGTCACGGTACAGCTTCTCGACGGGGTACTCGCGGGTGAAGCCGTACCCGCCGAACAGGTCGATGGCCATCGACGACACCTTCTGCGCGGTACGCGAGGCGTGCAGCTTGGCCATGGCGGCCGGGACGACGAAGTCCTGTCCCGCATCCTTCAGGCGGGCGGCCTCGTAGACCAGTGCACGAGACGCCGCGATCTCGGTCGCCATGTCGGCGAGCTGGAACTGCACGCCCTGGAACTGGGCGATGGGGCGTCCAAACTGCTCGCGCTCCTGCACGTAGCGGAGTGCATGATCGAACGCACCCTGAGCGAGCCCGACCATCTGCGCTCCGATGCCGATGCGGCCCTCGTTGAGCGTCTCGATCGCGGTCTTGTACCCGCGGCCGATCTCACCGAGGATGTTCTCGGCCGGCACCCGTACGTTGTCGAGGATCAGTTCCGTCGTCGACGAAGCCCGGATGCCCAGCTTGTCTTCCTTCTTGCCGACGCTGAAGCCTTCGAAGTCGCGTTCGACGACGAAGCAGGTGATGCCCTTGTAGCCGGCGTCGGGGTCGACGGTCGCGAAGATCAGGTAGAGGCCCGCCTCGTTCCCGTTCGTGATCCAGAGCTTCTGGCCGTTGAGGACCCAGTCGCTCCCGTCTTGCGTAGCACGGCAGGCCAGCGCGAAGGCGTCGGAGCCGCTTCCCGCCTCGGAGAGCGCGTAGGCGCCGACCGTGTCGGCCGCCAGGCGGGGAAACCAGCGCGCCTTCTGCTCGTCCGTGGCCCAGCGATTGATGGCGTTGATGACCAGCGTGTTCTGCACGTCCACCAGCACGCCCACGGCCGGGTCGACCCGGCTGAGTTCCTCGACCACCAACACCGAGGTGAAGAAGCTGAGCCCCGCGCCGCCCAGCTCCTCGGGGATCTCGATGCCCATCAGGCCCATCTCGAAACACTGACGGATCAGGCCCTCGTCCATCTGCTGGGTCTCGTCCATGCGCGAGATCAGCGGCGTGATCTCGGCTTCCGCAAACTCCCGGACGGCGTCGCGGAACATCGCCTCGTCTTCGGACAACATGCTGAGGGCCGGGCGGGCCTCGGTCGTGATCGTCGACATCCTGCTCTCTTCCCTTCCGAATGCTGGCGTCCGGGGCGCCGTGCGGCGCTCCCGAGTCGGGTCGTGGTGCCGGGCTCGAAGCCGTCGCCTCGGGCGGTGCCGGAAGACGCGCGGCTCGGACCGGAGGTCCGTCCGCGAACGCCTCGCGACGCCTCGGGCGGAACCCTGAAAAGGTAGAAGCGAGGGCCGGGCGTGAAAAGCGCGAACCACCTTGACGCTCGCGTTTTTTCTCGTCTATTCTGACGGCCCTTGTCGTCGAATTGCTACGCCGCGGAGGCACGATGTCGGACATCCCCGAAGGACTCCACTACACCGCCGAGCACGAGTACCTCAAGCCCGCGGAAGAGGACGGCGTGTTCCTGGTGGGGATTACCGACTACGCGCAGGGGGAGTTGGGCGACATCGTCTTCCTCGAGCTCCCGTCCGTCGGCGCGAGCTTCAACCGTATGGACGTGTTCGGCACGGTGGAGGCCGTGAAGGCCGTGAGCGACCTGTACTGCCCGGTCGCGGGCGAGGTCGTAGCCGTGAATCAGGCGCTCGAGGACGATCCCTCGCTGGTCAACAGCGACCCCTACGGCATGGGCTGGATGATCAAGCTGCGGGCCACCGAACCCGATCCCACGTCGGGCCTGATGGACGCCGCGGCGTACGCCGACCACATCGGGGAGTGAGGGCCTGCCGGTCGGCGTGACCGGCGTTCCGGGGCCGTCTCCCCCCGCGAACCACGAGAGGACACGCCCCATGGCGGCGAACATCGAGCCCGAGGGGGGCTTCGCGCGGCGCCACATCGGACCGTCGGAGGCCGATCAGCGCGCGATGTTGGACGCACTCGGCGTCCGCGATCTGGACGAGTTGGCCGAGCAGACGGTGCCCGACACGATTCGGCTGGACAGGGCGCTCGATCTGCCCGCGCCCGTCCCCGAACACCTGTTGCTGGAACGCCTGCGCGGGATCGCCTCGGAGAACCGCGTGCTCCGCTCCTACATCGGGCTCGGCTATCACGGCACCGTGACCCCCGGCGTGATCCAGCGCAACATCCTCGAGAATCCCGGTTGGTACACCCAGTACACGCCCTACCAGGCCGAGATCTCGCAGGGCCGGCTCGAGGCGCTGCTCAACTTCCAGACGATGGTCATCGACCTGACCGGGCTCGAGATCGCCAACGCCTCACTGCTCGACGAGGGCACGGCTGCGGCCGAGGCCATGATCCTGGCGTTCGGCGAGACCCGCGACGACGCGCGCAACGTGTTCTTCGTGTCCGAGGCCTGTCATCCGCAGACCATCGCGGTGGTGCGGGGCCGCGCCGCGCCACGGGGGATCGAGGTGGTCGTGGGCCAGCACGACAAGCTCGACTTCGAGACCCTGGGCCCGCGCCTGTTCGGTGCGCTCGTGCAGTACCCCACGACCGACGGAGCCGTGCTCGACTACGGGCCTTTCTGCCGCGCGGTCCACGAGGCAGGCGGGCTCGTGGTCGTGGCCGCCGACCTGCTCGCGCTCACCTTGCTGACGCCGCCCGGCGAGTTCGGGGCGGACATCGCCGTGGGCAACACGCAGCGCTTCGGGGTGCCCATGGGCTACGGCGGCCCGCACGCGGCCTATATGGCCGCGCGAGACGCGTTCCGCCGGAAGATGCCGGGCCGCATCATCGGGGTTTCGATCGACGCCGACGGCAACCCGGCGCTGCGTATGGCGCTGCAGACGCGCGAGCAGCACATCCGGCGAGAGAAGGCCACCTCGAACATCTGCACGGCGCAGGTGCTGCTGGCCATCATGGCGGGCGCCTACGCGGTGTACCACGGCCCCGAGGGGCTGCGGCGCATCGCACGGCGCATCCACGATCAGGCCCGCACACTCGCCGTTGGGCTGCGTGAGCTGGGCCACACGATCGTGCACGAGGCGTTCTTCGATACGTTGCACGTGGTGCCTCACGGGGTCGACGCGGCGACCGTCCTTCAACGCGCCCTCGACGCGGGCATCAACCTGCGCGACCATGGCGACGGCACGGTGGGCATCGCGCTCGACGAGACCGTGACCCCCTCCGACCTCGACGACCTGCTGAACGTGTTCAGCGACGGGGGCCCCCGGGGCGGCGGGCGCAAGCTCTCGGCGGCCGCGCTCGCCTCCGAGCTCGACGACGAACCGGCCGTCCCCGAAGGGCTGCGCCGCCGCTCCTCCTACCTCGAGCATCCGGTCTTCAACCGTTACCACTCCGAGACCGAGATGCTGCGCTACCTGCACCGGCTCGAGGCGAAGGACCTGTCGTTGACGACGAGCATGATCCCCCTGGGATCGTGCACGATGAAGCTCAACGGCACCACCGAGATGGCGCCCGTGACGTGGATCGAGTTCGGCGGGCTCCACCCCTTCGCGCCCCGGGACCAGGCCCGCGGCTACGACCGCATCTTCGCGGACCTCGAGGCGTGGCTGTGCCAGATCACCGGCCTGCACGCGTGCTCGTTGCAGCCCAACTCGGGTGCCCAGGGTGAGTATGCCGGCCTCATGACGATCCGGGCGTACCATCGGTCGCGGGGAGAGGAGGGGCGCAACGTCTGCCTCATTCCGTCGTCGGCGCACGGGACGAACCCGGCCAGCGCCGTGATGGCGGGCATGCAGGTGGTGGTGGTGCGCTGCGACGACGCCGGCAACATCGACGTAAACGACCTGCGCGCGCGCGCTGCCGAGCACGCCGACCGCCTGGCCGCGATCATGGTGACCTATCCGTCCACGCACGGCGTGTTCGAGACAGCCATCCGCGAGGTCTGCGACATCGTGCACGAGCACGGCGGGCTCGTCTATCTCGACGGCGCGAACCTGAACGCGCAGGTGGGACTGGCGCGCCCGGGCGACTACGGCGCGGACGTGTGCCACATCAACCTGCACAAGACGTTCGCCATCCCCCACGGTGGGGGTGGGCCGGGGATGGGACCGATCTGTGTGAGCGAGGCGCTGGCGCCGTTTCTGCCGGGCCACCGTCTGGTGCCCGGTCTCGGGGGCGAGCAGGCGATCGCGCCCATCTCGGCCGCGCCCTGGGGCAGCGCGAGCATCCTGCTGATCTCGTGGGCCTACATCGCGCTCCTGGGGGCCGAGGGCGTGCGCCGGGCCACCCAGGTGGCGATCCTCAACGCGAACTACATGGCGCACCGCCTGAGCGAGCACTTCGAGGTGCTCTACACGGGCGCGAACGGACGCGTGGCCCACGAGTTCATCCTCGATCTGCGGCCGCTCAAGCGAGCGAGCGGCGTGAGTGAAGAGGACGTGGCCAAGCGGCTCATGGACTACGGATTCCACGCGCCGACCATGTCGTTCCCGGTAGCGGGCACGATCATGGTCGAGCCCACCGAGAGCGAGTCGAAGGCCGAGCTCGACCGGCTGTGCGACGCGCTCGTTTCGATCCGCGCCGAGGCGCAGCAGATCGAGATGGGCGTGGCCGATGCACACGACAATCCGCTCAAGAACGCGCCGCACACCGCGGCCATGGTGGTGGCCGACGACTGGAACCACGCCTACGGACGCGAGCAGGCGGCGTTCCCCGCTCCGTGGACCCGCGAGCACAAGTTCTGGCCGTCGGTGCGCCGGGTGGACAACGCCTTCGGAGACCGGAACCTGGTGTGCGCCTGTCCGCCGATCGAGGCATACGAGACCGTGGGCGACTGAGCGCTCGGCCCGCGGAGGCGGTGCACGGCACTTCGGGAGGACACGATGGCACGGATCGACTACGTCGGACACGCGACGTTCTTCCTCACGACCGACGACGGCACGCGCATCGCCGTCGACCCGTTCTACGACGAGAACCCGCTGACCGATCTGACGGTCGAGAGCGTCGGGCACGTGGACTACGTGTTCGTGACCCACGGGCACTTCGATCACTTCGCAGACGCGATTCCGCTGGCCCGGCGCACCGGCGCGACCCTGGTGGGCACGTTCGAGATCGTCTCGTTCGCCCAGACGAAGGGCATCGAAAACGCCCACCCCATGCACATCGGGGGCTCGTGGCGCTTTCCCTTCGGCCGCGTGAAGCTCACGCCGGCGATCCACGGGGGCTCGGTGGCCGGCGACGACGCGGGCGCGTACAGCACCTTCCCGGCGGGGCTGCTGTTCGACCTGGGCGATGGGCAGCGCGTGTACGACGCGGGTGACACGGCGCTCACCATGGACATGCAGCTCCTGCGCGGGCAGGTGGACGTCGCGCTGCTGCCCATCGGCGACAACTTCACGATGGGGCCCGAAGACGCGGCCCGCGCGGTCGAGTTCATCGAGCCCAAGGTGGTGGTGCCGATCCACTACGGGACCTGGCCCTTCGTGGACACGGACCCCGACGCGTTCGCGCGTCTGGTGGGCGAGAGGGCGCGGGTCGAGATCGTGCGGCCCGGCGAGTCGTTCGAGTTCTGACCCACGCCGCGCCCGTGAGCGCCCGCGCCCCGGGGCGCCCGGCCCCCCTGCGCTGGCGCGTCCATGCGGACGCGCCGCTCCCCGGTTGGCGGAACATGGCCGTGGACGACGCCCTCGTCCGGAGCCTGGCTCCGGGCGAGGGCGTCGTGCGGTTCTACCAGTGGGCGCCGCACTGCGTGTCGTTCGGGCGGAACGAGCCGGCCCGCGCGCTCTACGAC
>RFGQ01000568.1 GCA_003695865.1 Gemmatimonadota bacterium
GACCCATCCGGCCCTGCAATCCTGAAGACCATGGGAGAAGACGCCATGACCCATCTTCGACAGTTAGATCTGAAATCTTCTTCCCTATCAGTCTGTTACAGACGCACGAAGAGGGCGTGGCACTACGCCCAGTGGTCTTGATGGATGGAACTCAGCTCGCCTGGAGCACCTCCGGGAGACGTTGGACCGTAGGCGGAAGAGCGAGCCCGACGGCCCGGAAGACCGGTGCGCAGGCTCCGCGGGCCTCGGTGCGCAGCCGAAAACGCTTGCCCTCATACAGGACATCGATCTCCTGCAAGGCCTCGAGGTCACGGAGCACGTCCGCCCACTCGTGAGAGGCGCCCGCCGCCTCCAGCCGGTCGAGCAGGGCCTTGCGCAGCACCAGGGCGAGGAAGGAGCAGAAGACGTGGCCGCGGATGGTCTCGTCGCAGCGGTGGAAGATGGGGCGGGTCTGCAGCAGGGACTTGGTGCTGCGAAACAGCGCCTCGACCTGCCAGAGCTGCTTGTAGCGCAGGGCCACCTCCTCGGGCGCAAGCTCGGTGTTGGTGCGCAGCACCCACTTTCCGTCGAAGCGGGCCTCGGCCTTGAGCTTGGCCTGGTCGATCTCGAAGGCCTCACCGGTGCTCTTCAGGTAGCGGCGGTAGCCCCGGTTGCCCACCAGAGACTTGGCGCCGGCGCGCAGCTGCTCGCGCAGGGCCTGGACGATCTCCTCGCGCTCGGCAGCATCCTTGCGCGCCTGGGCCTCGTTCAGGCACACGATGTAACGGCGCCCCTCCACCCACACCTCCTTGACCTTGAGCGGGGCCGGCTTCCCGCTGCCCTCGCGCACCACCCGGTAGCGCCCGGCACGCGAGAGCACCTGCTCGCAGACCTCTTTCTGGCTGCGCATCCGCGCCCCGAGGATGTACGGCCAGCCGCGCTCCTCCAGGGCCCCGAGCGTGCGCGCACTGATCATGCCCCGATCGGCCACCAGGCAGGCCCGCCGCACCCGAAAGCGCTCGGCGAGGCGCTCGGCCACGGGCAGCAGGACCTTGACGTCCGTGGTGTTCCCAGGCCACATCTCGCAGGCCACGGGCCTGCCCTCCCCATCGAGCACGGCACCGACCACCATCTGCTTGAGGTCGGGACGATGGTCCTTGCTGTGCCCGCGCCGTCCCAGGCTCTGCCCACCCTCGCCCTCGAAGTACAGGGAGGTGGTGTCCAGGAAGACCAGCTCGAGCTCGCTGAGCAGGTCCCGGCGCCGGGAGAAGAGCGCCTCCTCGACGCGATCCTTGGTGCAGCGCGGCCCGAGCGGCGAGGCCCCGCGCTGCTCGGCCAGCGGCTCGCCGAGCCAGGCCATCGCCCGGTAGAGGTGGTGCAGCCCGAGCCCCTCGGTGCCCTCGATGGCGTAGTCCTCGCGCCAACGCTCGGCACGCCGATCCGATCCTGGAGCGAGCAGTCGATGGAGCACCGTGAGGAACACCGCCCGCTCGACGGGAAACCCAAAGCGCCGCTCTCGGGCCAGGGACTCAATGACCTCTCGGCAGCCGGTCTCGCGCCACAGCCTCTCGAAGACCCGTACCGCCCCGATGCGTCGGGTGGTCAAGGTCGGCAGCTTGCCCTTCTCATGGGCCGAGAGCAGGAGCACCGCCTCGGAGA
>RFGQ01000569.1 GCA_003695865.1 Gemmatimonadota bacterium
CTGCGCGACGTGGCGGGGGCGAAGACCCCGCCTTCGTCGAGCCAACTCTTCTCCGTGCACGTGGTGTCGGGTCAAGACGATGACGCGTGTTGGCTCCATACCCACGGCCTGGTGCGTTGCGGATCGGTAGAGCTCGAGGTCTTTGACGTCCCGCGCGACAAGGTGGGGGTGATGGGCCAGCTTCTGAACGCGGTGGCCGCCCTCTTCATCGAAGAGGGGCCGCCGCCGCCCGACACCCCCTTCGTGCCCGGCCAGGGCATGGAGCTCATCTGGCTCCCCTGGCCGGCCGCGGTCAAGACGCTTCGTCCTCGCTGCGGCGGGGGCCTCGACGACCGCGACGAGGTGCACGGCCTGGCCACCGGCGTGCTCGCGGTGCCGCAGAAGAAGAAGTGGGGGCTCTTCGGCTCCAGGTGGGGCTCGCCCAACCTCTACCTCCCGCTGCTCGACGGAGAGCCCCTGCTCTACGTGTCCACCGAGGAGACCTTGCGGCGGGCGTCGTTGGCTGAAGAGCGCCTGCCTCGTTTTCGGCAGCTCTTTGCGCGCTTCGGCGCCAACGAAGAGTGGGTCTTTCTGGTCAAGCTCGGTTACGCGACCGACGGCGCGGAGGGGCCCGCCGACCGGGAGCATATCTGGTTCCAGGTGCATGGTTTCTCCGCCCCTGAAGAGGGGCTCGTCGACGCCACCTGCCTGAACCAACCCTACGAGGTGTCGGCGCTCCACGAGGGCCAGCGGAGGGAGCACGATCTCTCCCTGCTCAGCGACTGGACCGTGCTCTGCCGTCTGGGCCGCTTCGATGCCGACAACGTGCAGCACCTGCAGGCCCTCCTCTCCGAGGAGAGCGTATCGGACGCGGACGGCCCCGCGGAAACCTGAACGGCCGCCACCGTTTTGCTAGCCTGAGGCTATGCCCATCGTCGACGAAGACCGGGTGCGTGGCGTGGTCCAACAGGCCCGCACGGTCGCCGTGCTGGGGGCCCATCCCCAGGCGTGGCGCCCCGCCCATTAC
>RFGQ01000570.1 GCA_003695865.1 Gemmatimonadota bacterium
GCCCCGGCGGACTAGGGCTGGAACAGCACCGCGCGTCCCACTCCCGAGGTGTAGATCCCGCTCGAGGAGTGGCCCACGCCCACGACCTCGAAGGCGCGGTGGCGGTGGCCGGGGAAGCGCGCGTCGAGGTAGCGCACGAGCGTGCGGCCCCGGAACAGACGCCGCGATCCCTGCAGGTTCGCGCCGCAGCTCTGGTCGAGCAGGCTGGTGGCGGTGTCGGCGGTGCCGAGCAGGAGCGTGACGTCGCGCGAGAGCAGGTGCTCGGCGGCCAGATCGGGCCCGACGGCCGACATGTAGGTGTTCAGGTTGCGCAGGCCGTAGTGCCAGTCGTCGTAGTCGGGGCAGGCGAGGGTGTCGGGGATCGTCCACGCGGCGCCGTCCTGGCGCTCCGGCCCGGGATAGAGGTAGGTCGAGGGGTTGGCGACGACGTAGCGGAAGCGTAGCCCGGGGTGCGCGTCTTCCTCGCCCGATCCTGCGGCGTAGCGGTGCGCCACCTGCCCGCCCGCGGAATGGCCGGTCACGACGATCTCGCGGACGGCGGGGAAGCGCGCGCGATCGGCCAGGCGCTCCACGAGCGCGTCGAGCGCCGCGTAGGAGCTCACCCGTGGCCGGGGTCCGTCTTCGGACGAGAGGTGGCCGCGCTTCCAGCCCGAACTCGACCAGAATGCCTCGTCGGCCGCCGGCAGGTCTTCGGCCGTCTGGAAGTGCGGCGCGACGATCACCGTGCTGCTCAGCACGCCCGCGAGGCGCGCCGCCTCGACCATGGTGGCGAAGTAGTCGTCGGCGTTGCGGTTCGTGCCGTGCACCACCACCACGACGCGCGTGACGCTCGCGTCTCCCACGGCCGGATCGTGGGTGGCGAACGCCGGCAGGTACACCCCCTCGGCGACCTCCACGCGCACGGCACAGCGCGCGTCGGGGACCGTGCAGGGGCCGGGCGGTGTGTCGGGCCCTGTGGGCGGGGCCGGATCGCCGCCGCTGCACGCTGCGGCCGAGGCCGCGAGCGCCGCGGCGGCCAGGGCGGCGAGCACGGCGAGCGCGGCGGGCAAGCGGCCTCGCCCCGGGGCGGTCCACCGCCGGCCGGGCGTGGTCCGCGAGGGACTCCCGATCTCAGACCGCGTTCGCATCCGTCCTTCCTCCGGGCACCCAGAGCACGAGGGCGAGCGCGGCCAGGCCGGCCGTCGCCGCGCCGAACACGAAGGGCGCCGCCGCACCAAAGCCTGCCCAGCCGCCCCATCCCTGCCAGAGCAGGCCGGCGATCAGCGACGCGGGCAGGTTGAGAAAGCCGAGCACCGCGTGGTAGGCGCCGTAGGCGGTGGCCCGCCGCTCGGGTGCGACCAGGTCGGCCACGAAGGCCTTCGCCGTCCCCGTGGCGAGCCCGTAGTAGACACCGTACAGCAGGAAGCCGCCCACCACCATGTGCGCCGACCCGGCCACGGCGAACAGCCCGTAGGCGAGGGCGTAGACGGCCCACCCCACGAGCAGGACCGGCCGACGCCCGATCCGGTCCGACCAGCGGCCCGCAGGCGTGGACACCACCGTATAGACGACGTTGAAGGCCAGCAGCACCCAGAGCACGTCGCTCACGCCCAGGCCGCGGTCCTGCGCCCGCAGCACGAGGAAGGCGTCGGCCGAATTGCCGAGGTCGAAGAGCGCGGCGGCGGCCAGGAAGGCCAGGAACGGCCGTCCGAGCTGCCGCACGGACCCTCGCGGGCGTGTCGCGGTGGCGCCTCGCGCAGGTTTGGACCCATGCGGTGATGCCGCCGCGGGCGAACCGTCCGCCCCGGGCCCGCCGGCGGCACCGACGGAGACGCGCTCGTCCGCGCCGACGCCTCGCCCCACGTCACGCGCCCACACGGCCAGCACCAGCACGGCCAGGAACGCGGGAGGCAGGCTCGCGAGCACCAGCAGGCGGAAGGTGTCGCCGTCCAGCCGGAGCGCGCCGCCCGCCGCCGCCTCGACCACGGCCACCGCCACGAGCAGCCCGACCACGGCCCCGGCGGTATCGGCGGCGCGGTGGAAGCCGAACGCGAGCCCGCGTCGCTCGGGCGGCACGGAGTCGGCGAGCAGCGCGTCGCGCGGTGCCGTGCGCACGCCCTTGCCCACCCGGTCGCTCCAGCGGATACCGGCCACCGCGCCCCACGAGCCCGCGATCAGATAGAACGGCTTGGACGCGGCCGAGACCGCGTAGCCGAGCACGGCCAGGGGCTTGCGCCGGCGCAGGCGATCGGACCACACGCCCGCGTAGAGCTTCACGAAACTCGCGATCGATTCGGCCGCGCCCTCGATGAGGCCGATCGTGACGGTGCGCACCCCCAACACGTTGGCCAGGAAGAGGGGCAGGACGTTCGTCACCATCTCGCTCGACACGTCGGTGAGGAAGCTGGTGACGCTCGTGGCCCAGACGTTGCGCCCGAGCCCGGGGGGCCGCCCGGACCGACCGTCGCTGCCCGGATCGCTCATCCGTGATGATGCCGTCAGCGGCCCCCGCCGGGCGCGTCGAGCACGAAGAACCCAGCCACGAGCCCGTCGGCGTCGAACGCCACCCGCACGATGCGAAGACCCCGGTCGAAGTGCGCCTGGAGCTGCACGATCTCGAAGGCGCCCTGCGTCAGTCGCCCGACCGGCTCCAGGTCACCGAGTTCGCCGTGACGCTCGAGGATCATGGGCCAGAGCTGCGCGAGCTGGTCTCCGCTCATCTGCGCCCGCGCCGCGGGCGAGACCTGGGCCGCGGCCCGGTCGAACTCCTCGTCGCGAAGCAGGTTCATCCAGGCGACGGCGCGCTCCTCGAGCGAGGGAACCTCTCCCTCGGGCACGGGCACCTGGGCGCTGAGCCCGGATGGGAGCAGGAGGAGCCAGAGGGTGCCCAGAAGGGCGCTGCCCGTGGTACGAAGGCGCATGTCGCGGGGCTCCGGAGCGAGGGGATCTCAGACGAGGATGAACAATAGCCCGAGCACCAACGCGATGGCGAGGAAGATGCCGCCGAACAGCACGCCGGGAAGCGCCAGGTTCACGAACGCCCGCATCGCCGAGAAGCGCTGCACCTCGGCGATGGCGGCGGTCAGGGTCACGAGCGACCAGACGCCCAGCACCATCTGCGCGACTCCGATGCTCGCCAGCGCGGCGAGCTGAGCCCCGCCGCTGAGCAGCGTGTCGGCGGCGAGCGCCGGCACGAAGAGCACGAGTGCCGTGGCGGCCGGAACGCCGCCCCAGGCGATGGCCGCCCGCATCTCTTCGGGAGTGGCCTGGCCGCCGAGCCAGCGCCCCGTCACGCGAAGCGCCCATCCCGTCAGGTAGAGCGAGGCGACGCCCCACGCTCCGCCCATGAGGCCGGCGGCCGACGCCAGCAGGAACGTGCCGCCGGGCCCCAGGCCGAGCCCCACTGCGTTCCACACGCCGCCGGCCACACCCGCCACGACCGCGAGCGGGATCACCAGATAGTTGGGGTCGTGACGCACCACCCAGCGCACCGTGGTGCGGGGCGCGAACCATATCTCGGCGAGCGGGCTGCGAGAGGTATCGGCTGGATGGTTCATCTCGGCCTCCGGAAGGGCGGGACGCGGGACTGCGGATGTGGGCGCGCCGACGGGCGGCTGAAGGCGGCCTCGGGGCTGCCCTGGCGGGCCGGGCGGGGCGCTACCTCAGGGTGAGACCCCCCACCCTCAGGACTGGATCCAGGTGACGCCCTCGAGCGACTCGACGAACCAGTCGCCGAATGCGCGCGACGGCGTGAGCGCGCCCGCCGCCGGACCGTCGTAGGCATAGGAGAGCAGCCGCGACACGGCGGCGCAAGCCGCGTCGGCGGTGAGCGCGTAGCCGTTGGGTGTGGTCAGCTCGACCGTCGCGATGTGGCCCTGGGCGTTGCGCGCTTCGGCCCACACGCGGCTGCCGGTCGCGGCCCGGGTCTCGGCGTCGGGTCCGGGCCCACGGCGGTCGATGCGCCGCTCGACCCAGCGCCGCACCGGCCCCAACGACAGCGCTGCGCCCAGCGGTCGAGAGAGGCGCAGGGCCCACGCGGGCGCCGTCGTGTAGACGGTGACGTTGCCGACGCCCGTCGAGTGGTAGGCGGTGACGACGTCGCCCCAGGGAATCGCCACGCAGGCGCGCGGCGCGTCGCTGAAGGGAACGCGCCGGCGCAGGGAGCCCGGCGCGACGTCGACGAGCGCACCGCTGCGGCGCACGCATCCGGGCCGCCGCAGGCGCTCGAGCACGGTGCGGGCGGTGCCCCGGCTCACCGGGCCGCCCGCGGTGAAGGCGATGGAGAGCTCGGTGGGGTGTGCGATCCGCCGGGCCACCCGGGCGGCCGCGCAGTCGGTGGGCACGACGTCGAAGCCGACGGCGGGCAGGAGTACGACGCGTGCCTGCTTCGCACGCTCGTCGAGCGCGAAGATCGCTTCGAGTACGTCGATCTCGCCGGTCACGTCCAGGTAGTGGACGCGTGCGCGCAGACACGCCTCGACCATCGGCTGCCAGGTCTGCGAGAAGGGGCCCGCGGCGTTCACGACCGCGCCCACGCCGGCCAGGTGGCCGGCGACCTCGGCGGGATCGTCGAGCGCGAAGACGCGGTGCTCCAGCCCGAGCTCCTCGGCGAGTGCGCGCGTGCGGGCTTCGTCGCGGCCGGCGAGCACGGGCCGCGCTCCCGCCTCGACCGCGCGGCGGGCGATGAGCTGCCCGGTGTAGCCGTACGCCCCGTACAGCAGCCAGGCGCCCTGCGGGAGCGCCGCGGCCGCATCCTTTGCGGAAGACAGTTCCAAGGTCCGTCTTTCGTCTGTGGTCCGCCTGGGGGGCCGGATCGACCGCGTAAGCTGCGACCAGGAAGGGGAGGGCGCAACCGTCGGCCGCGCGCCTGCGCAGGGGGCCGCCCCGGGC
>RFGQ01000571.1 GCA_003695865.1 Gemmatimonadota bacterium
GGCGAGGTGGAGGCCATCGTCCACATGGGGGCGGTCTCGTCCACGACCGAGACCGACGCGGACCTGATCGCGGCCACCAACGTGCGGCTTCCGCTCGCGCTGTGGGAGTGGTGCGCCCGCGAGGGCGTGCGCTTCATCTACGCGTCCTCGGCCGCCACCTACGGGGACGGCTCGCAGGGCTTCGACGACGACCCCGACCCCGGGTCGCTCGCCCGACTGCGGCCGCTCAATCCCTACGGCTGGAGCAAGCAGCTGTTCGACCGCATGGTCGCGCGCCGGGTCGCCGAGGGGCGGCCGGCGCCGCCCCAGTGGGCGGGGCTCAAGTTCTTCAACGTCTACGGGCCCAACGAGTACCACAAAGGCTCCATGCGGAGCGTTGCGCTGCAGGCCTTCGAGCAGATCCGCGAACGAGGTGCCGTCACGCTCTTCCGCTCGCACCATCCCGACTACGTGGACGGGGGGCAGCTCAGGGACTTCGTCTGGGTAGGCGACTGCGTCGAGGTGGTCGCCTGGCTGCTCGGTCATCCCGGAGTGAGCGGCCTGTTCAACGTCGGCACGGGACGCGCCCGCAGCTTTCTGGACCTGGCGCATGCCGTGTTCGCGGCCCTCGGCCGCGAGCCGCGCATCGAGTGGGTCGACACGCCCGCCGAGATCCGCGAGCGGTACCAGTACTTCACCGAGGCGCGCATGGAGCGCCTGCGGGCGGCGGGGTACGACGCTCCGTTCACGGGACTCGAGGAGGGGGTGGTGGCCTATGTGCGCGACTACCTGGCGACGGACGACCCGTATCGCTGAAGCGCGCCCCGCTCACGGAGGAGGTCGGGCGGGGCCGGCCGGCCGGGCTCCGCGCGGTCGGCTCGCCGGCCGACTCGCGGGCGCCCTGGCGCTCGCCCTGCTCGCTGCCGGACCCGCGGCCGAGCAGGCCCTGGCGCAGGATGCCGGGGTCGGGGGCGGAGCGGTGCAGGGGCGCGTGTGGGACGCTTCGGGTGTGCCCGTGAGCGTCGCGCTGGTGGCCTTCCGCGCCGGCGACGGACGGACCGTGGCGCGCACCGAGACGTCGGCCACGGGCTTCTATCGGTTGCACGGTCTTCCGGCCGGCCGGGGGACCCTGGTGGTGATGGCGCTGGGCTACGAGGAGCGGCGGATCCCGGTCGACATCCCGGCCGGGGGTCGGCGCACGCTCGACGTCACGCTGCGCACGCGTGCGCTCGAGGTGGAGGGGTTGGTGGTCGAGGCCCGGCGGGCGCGCGAGCGGGCCCGGTTCGAGGTCGAGGCCGGGCTCACCGCGCGGGAGCTCTCTGCAGACGACCTGCGCCTGCTGCCCGGATTCGTCGAGACCGACCCGCTGCGGGCCGCCGAGACCCTTCCCGGCGTTACGACCGCCAACGACTTCACGGCCGCCTTCAACGTGCGAGGCGGGTCGGCCGATCAGAACCTGATCCTCGTCGACGGCCAGCCGGTGTTCAACCCGACCCACCTCGGTGGCCTCGTGTCGATCTTCAACGCCGACCTGGTGAGGAGCGCCGAATTACGCGTGGGCGGGTTCGGTGCCGAGTACGGCGGCCGGGTGTCGTCGGTGCTGGCGGTCGAGACCGACCCCGGTGACGGTCGGTTCTCGGCGGCCGGCGCCCTGTCCCTGTTGAACGCCCGCGTGGCGCTGGGTGGTTCGCTTCCCGAGGGAGTGCGCAAGCGAATGGGATTGCGCAGCGCCCGCTGGCGGCTGGGTGGGCGGCGTTCCTACCTCGACATCGTGACCGCGCCGTTCTTCGACTTCCCCTACCGGCTGGCCGACCTGCAGGGCGTGCTCGAGGCCTGGACGCGCGGCGGTGACCGCCTGCGCCTTTCGCTGTATTCGGGCGGTGACGTGCTCGATCTGACCACCCTCGACGCCGACGACTTTCCGCTGCGGGTCGATTGGCGCTGGGGCAACGACGCGCTGTCCGCCTCGTGGACCGTGCTCAGGCGGCAGGGGGGATGGGTCGAGATCGGCGCGGGCGGATCGCGCTTCGACACCGGTCTGCGCTTTCCCGACTTCGACGACACCGACTTTCGGAGCCGCATCGATCAGGTGGGCGCGCGCGTGAGCGCCGAAATGCGCGCCGGGGCCGCCTGGCGGGTACGCGCGGGCGGCGCGATCGAGCGCTTTTCGTACGACAACCTCGCCCTGAGTGGGGGGACCGAGTTCGCCGGCGGGGCGGGGCGCGGCGTGTTGACCTCTGCGTTCGCGCAGGGGGCCCGGAGCGGATCCGGGCCGTGGCGCCTCGAGGTGGGGGCGCGCCTGGACTGGTGGGCGCCGTCGCCGGGGCCGTCGGCCGTCGAAGTCTCACCCAGGATCGCGGTGAAACGCTTCTTCGGGTCGCGCCGCCGCGTGGCGCTCAAGGCGGCCGCGGGTCGCTACACCCAGTTCCTGCACTCCATCCGTGACGAGGCGCTCCCTCTGGGGCTCGACATCTGGGTGCTCGCAGGGGAGCGTGCGCCGCACGTGGTGTCCGACCAGGTGCAGGCCGGGATCGAGGTTCTGCTCGACGAGGGCTGGAGTGCGTCGCTCGAGGCGTACCGGCGCACCTTCGACGGCGTGATCACCAACAACGTGGCCGAGAACCCCAACGATCCGCTCGACGACCTGCTTGCCGGTTCGGGACGCAGCTGGGGGGTGGACGCGTATCTGGCCCGCACGCGGGGAGACACGCGGGGATGGGTGTCGGTGTCGTGGCTGCGTGCCACGCGCACCTTCCCCGACGTGACGACCGGGCTGGATCCCGCGCCGGCCCTGACCTATCCGCCGGTGTTCGACCGGCGCGTCGACGTCGATCTGGTCGTGACCAGGCGCTTCGGCGAGCGCTGGGAGGCCGGCCTGCGCTGGAACCTGGGAACCGGACTCCCCTTCACGCGACCCCGAGGCGTCTATCCGTTCCTCACCCCCCGCGTCGACGACGGGCGTCTCGAATGGGACGTCGACGCACCCGGGCGCGACCTGGGGCTCGTGCTCGGGCCCCGCAACGGGGCGCGGTTGCCGATGCAGCACCGCCTGGACGTGTCGGTGCGCCGCCGGGTCGAGCGCTCGTGGGGCGTGATGACGCCTTATCTCTCGGTACTCAACCTGTATAACCGCCGGAACGTGCTGTTCTACTTCTTCGAGTACGACCGCGTCCCGCCCGTGCGCTCCGGGTTCTCGATGTTTCCTCTGGTTCCCACCTTCGGACTCGAGGTGTCGTTCCGATGAGCGGGCGGACGTTGACGCGCGGGCTCTCCATCGTGCTTGCGGCGGCCGCGGCGGGCTGCGAACTGGCCGACGTGTCGCTGGCGCCTCCCGACGACGTAATCGTCGCCGAGGTGTACGTCATCCAGGACGAGCACGGGGCCAGGGCGACGGCCTTCGTCCATCGCACGCTCGGTGGGACGCCGGGGCGGCCGCCCGACCCGGTGGTGGCGCTGCGCTCGGGGGGCGGTGAGGTGCTGCTGCGGGAGGCGCTCCGCGCCGACTGCGTGCGCGCGGACACCACCGCGACGATCGCCGGACGTTGCCTGGTGACCGGGGCGGGCGAGAACGACCGCGCGCTCGCCGCGGTGTTGAACGCGGGCGAGGTCGAGGCGGAGGTGCGGGTGGGGTCGGTCCGGCTACGCGGCCGTCTACGCCTGCCCGAGCCGTTCCGGCTCGTCCAGCCGCAGGCCTCCGCGTGCCGGCTCGA
>RFGQ01000572.1 GCA_003695865.1 Gemmatimonadota bacterium
AGGCGCGGGCCGACGCGGCGATGCGCGAGGCCGTGGCGGCCATCGTCGGCGGGGCCGGGCCGTCGCCGTCATCCGCGGGGGAGGGCGGACGATGAGCGCGCCGGCATCGGGGCGCCTGCGGGTGCTCCACCTCTCCCACGACCTGGGGGCGAACGACTTCGTCGACCACGTGGTGTCGTTCGCGGACCGTGAGCGCTTCGAACTTTCGGTGTGTTCGCTGCGGCCCGAGAGCGCCTACCCCGATGCGCGCTACGAGGAGCGCGGCTTCCGCCACTGGGTGTTCGACGCGCCTTCACGCCGCCACTTTCCCGCGCTGCTGCCCCGGCTCTCGGCGCTCCTTCGCACTGAACGCATCAACGTGCTGCACACGCATCACTACTACGAGGGCATCCTCGGCGCGCTCCTCAAGCTGCACACCGGCGTACGCCACGTGCTGGGCCGGCACTACTCCGACGACCACCGGCGCCTCGCCCGGGGCCTGAAGTTGCGGGGCCTGCTCGCCCTCGAAGCCTTTTCGAATCGCGTGGCCGACGTGATCGTGGCGCCCTCGCTCCGGGTTGCCGAGGTGTTGCGCGCGCAGGGGGTGCCCGCCGAGCACGTCACGCGCATCCCCTACGGCTTCGACTTCGAGGCCGAGCGCTTCCGCCGGCTCACCGCCGAGGAGCGTGCGGACGGTCGGGCCGAACTGGGGATGGAGGGGCGCTTCGTGTTCGCCAACGTGGGCCGCCACATCGCCACCAAGGGGCAGCCCGAGCTGCTCGAGGCGTTCGCCCGGGCCGCGGCGGCGTTTCCCGACGCGCACCTGCTCTTCATCGGAGACGGAGCGCTGCGGCCTTCGCTCGAAACGCGCGTCGCGGAGCTGGGCCTCGCAGACCGCGTGACGTTCGCCGGATGGCGGCGCGACGGGGTACGGCTCGTGCAGCTCGCCGACGCCGTGGTGCACCCGACCCACACCGAGGCCTTCTCGCAGGTGATGGTCGAGGCCATGGCGCTCGCGCGCCCGCTGGTGATGACGCCCGTGTCGGGCACCGACGAGGTGATCCGCTCCGGCGAGACCGGGCTGCTGGTGCCGATCGGAGACGTCGACGCCCTCACGCAGGCGCTCGTGCGGCTGCTGGGCGACCGCGACTTCGCGCGGGCGCTGGGAGAACGCGCGGCCCGCTTCGTGCGCGCTCAGCTCGATATCCGGCGCATCGTGCCCCGCTTCGAGGCGCTCTACGAGCGGGTCGCCGGTCGGGCGCCCGCCGGGCCTTCGTCGGTGCCCGTCCCGGGGACGGTTGCGGCGCAGGCTCCCTCGGCGCCGGCGGGGGCCGGCGCCCTGGCCCGGTCACCCGGTCCAAAGGGAGATCGCTGACCATGTGCGGCATCGCAGGGCTGGTCTCGTTCGGGGCGCCGCTCGGACTCGAGTGGGCGGCCCGCGCCCGCGGCATGGCCGAGCGGCTCGAGCGGCGCGGACCCGACGGGCGGCGAGGCGTGGTCGTTCCGGGCGGACGCTGCGCGCTCGGCCACGCACGCCTGAAGGTGATCGACCTGGAGACGGGCGATCAGCCGATGGCCGACGGCGAGGGCCGCTTCTTCGTCGTCTTCAACGGCGAGATCTACAACTTCCTCGACCTGCGGCGTGAGCTCGAAGCCCGCGGACACCGCTTCCGCACCCGCAGCGACACCGAAGTGATCCTGCACGGCTACGCCGAGTGGGGAGAGGCGGTGGTCACACGGCTGGACGGCATGTTCGCGTTCGCGCTCTACGACACGCTCGAACAGCGCCTGCTGCTGGCGCGCGACCGGGCCGGCAAGAAGCCGCTCTACCTGATGCGCGCCGGAGACCGGCTGCTGTTCGCGTCGCAGCCGCGCGCGTTCGAGGCGCTCGAGGGAGTGCGCCTGGCGCCCGACCCGGACGCCTTCCCGCTCTACCTCGCGTACGGGTACGTGCCGGGTCCCCGCACCGCATGGCAGGGCGTCGTGACGCTGCCGCCCGCCCACGCGGCCGTGTTCGAGGCCGACGGAAGGGAGCGGCGGTGGCGCTACTGGCGTGCACACTTCCGCTCGGGCCCGGGTCAGGAAGAGGACGAAGCGCTCACCCTGCGTCGGCGGCTGGAAGCGGCGGTCGAGGCGCGTCTGATCGCCGACGTGCCGCTGGGCGCCTTCCTCTCGGGCGGCGTGGACTCCTCGCTCGTCGTGGGCCTCATGTCGCGGCTCATGGACGAGCCGGTGCGCACGTTCTCGATCGGCTTCGCCGACGACCCCAACTACGACGAGACATCGTTCGCCCGTCTGGCGGCCGACGCCTTCGGCACGGATCACACCGAGTTCGTGGTCGAGGCGAGCGCGGCCGATCTGCTCG
>RFGQ01000573.1 GCA_003695865.1 Gemmatimonadota bacterium
GGAACGTCGCGCCGGGGATCGGGCACCACCTCGACCTCGGTCTCGGCCTCGTGCTCGCCCAGGGTGTAACGCACGGTGTAGCGACCGGGCAGCACCTCGGGGCCGCCGCCGCCGCCGAAGATGGCCCCGGGGCCTCCCTGGGAGGGCAGGTCGAAGTTGCGCCGCCTGAGATCCCACACGACGCGGTTGAGCCCGGGCGTCGCCGGCCCCGTGAGCTCGCGGATCACCTCACCGTCGGAGAGGATCTCGATGCGCACCGTGGCTCCCCCCGCAGTCGCCACCGCGCCCCGCTCACCGCCGTTCTCTCCGTCGGTGGCGGCAGCGATCGCGCCCTCGCCCACCCCGTAGGTGAGCAGCGCGCCGTAGGGCCGGTTGGCCCCGTGGAAGCGCGTGTCGCCCGGGAAGTAGTAGGGCCCCGAGATGCCCCGCGTGTGCTGCACCGCGGGCGGCGGCGCGAAGGCGGTGAGGGGCCTCGAGGCGGACTCGGGGTCGGCGGCGAGCGCGCGAAGCGGGCGGATGTCGTCCACGATCCAGGCGGCGCGGCCGTGCGTACCGATCACCAGGTCGTGGTCGCGCGGATGCACGACGAGCGAGCGCACGGGCACCGTCGGGAACTCCTCCTTCCAGCGCGTCCAGTGCTCCCCGCCGTCGAGCGACACCCACAGGCCGAACTCGGTGCCCACGAAGAGCAGGCGGGGCTCGATGGGATCCTCGACGATCGTGTGCGCGAAGCCGTCGATGCCCTCGGCGTCGAGGCGCTCCCAGCTTCGCCCGAAGTCACGGGTGCGGTACAGGTAGGTGGTCCAGTCACCCCGCCGGTGGTTGTCGAACGCGACGTAGGCGGTGCCCGCGTCGTGGTGCGACGCCTCGACGTGAGGGACCCAGGTGGCCTCGGGCACGCCCCGGATGCGCTCGCCCACGTTGGTCCAGGTCGCCCCGTCGTCGCGGGTGAGCTGCACGTTCCCGTCGTCCGTACCCACCCAGATCACACCCTCCTGCACCGGGCTCGGGGCGATGGCGATGATCGTCGTGTGGTTCTCGGCAGCGGTCACGTCACGCGTGAGGCCGCCGCTCTCCTTCTGCCGCTGCTTCGCGGGGTCGTTGGTGGTGAGGTCCGGCGAGAGGATCTCCCAGGTGAGCCCCATGTCGGACGTGCGGTGCAGGAACTGGCTGCCGAGGTAGAGAACGCCCGGCCGCAGCGGATCCATCGCCATGCCCGCGTTCCAGTTGAAGCGCAGCTCCGTGCTGTCGTCGGGCGGGGGCGGCGCGATGTTCTTCCACTCGCCGGTGCGCAGGTCGGTGCGGATGATGTTGCCACCCTGCGAGCTGGCGTAGGCGTAGGTCGAATCCCGCGAGTCGACGAACGCGGCGAACCCGTCCCCGAAGCCGATCGTCTTCCAGTGGTGGTTCATGATGCCGGCCTGCACGAAGGCCGTGCGCTCGCGCACCTCGCTGGGGCCGCGCCACGAGCCGTTGTCCTGCAGACCGCCCAGCACGTTGAAGGGCCGGGCCATGTCGACCGAGATGTGATAGAACTGCGCCATGGGCAGGTTCTCGACGAAGCGCCAGCTCTCGCCGCGGTCGTGCGAGATGAACACGCCCCCGTCGTTGCCGTCGATGAGCGTGCGCCCGTCGCCGGGATCGATCCACAGCGCGTGGTGGTCGGGGTGGACCGACTCCCAGCCGCCGATGGTGCGGAACGTGCGCCCTCCGTCCTCGCTCATGTCGAGCGTGGACGCCAGCCGGTAGACGCGTAGTTCGTCCGTGGGGTCGACGAAGATGTCGTTGAAGTAGAAGGGCCTGGGATCGACCCCCGGCGAAGCGTTCACCGTCCGCCAGGTGGCGCCACCGTCGTCGGAGCGCAGAAGCGCGCTCTTCCCTGCCTCGACCAACGCGTAGACCACCCCCGGGGCCGAGGCCGCGAACGCGACGCCGATGCGCCCCAGCTCACCGGCGGGCAGACCCGCCGAGGTCTCGACGCGCGTCCAGGTGTCGCCGCCGTCCCAGCTCGTGTAGAGGCCGCTTCCCGGGCCGCCCGAGGTCATGAACCAGGGCTCGCGCCGGTGGCTCCACATGCCGGCGATGAGGTGGCGCGGGTTGTGCGGATCCATGACCAGATCGGACGCGCCCGTGCGCTCGTCCACGTAGAGGACGCGCTCCCACGTCTCGCCGCCGTCGCGTGAACGGAACACGCCGCGCTCCTGGCCGTCGCTCCAGCTCGGGCCGAGCGCCGCCACGTAGACCCGGTCGGGGTCGTCGGGGTCGAGCACCACCCGGTGGATGCGCTCGGAGCGCTCGAGCCCCATGTGCTCCCAGGTGCGTCCGCCGTCGCGCGAGCGGAAGATTCCCCGCCCCACGCCTGCGCTGTTGCGCGGGTTGCCCTCGCCCGTGCCGACCCAGACCAGATCGGGCACCGTGGGGTGCACCGCGATCGCGCCGATGGACGAGGCCGGTTGGTCGTCGAAGATGGGCGACCAGGTGACGCCGCCGTCGCTCGACTTCCACACGCCGCCCGTGCCGCCTCCGGCGTAGATCACCGAGGGCGCCCCGGGA
>RFGQ01000059.1 GCA_003695865.1 Gemmatimonadota bacterium
CCCGCCCCCAGGCCCGCGAGCGCCACGGCCGACGAAGCATAAAGCTCGAGCCGCCGCCCCTCGAGGTCGACCGGCAGGCGGGCCTGGGCCACGGCGGCGGCCGGCAGCAGAATGACGTAGCCCGCCAACAGAGCCGCCGCCGCGGCTCCGAGCGGCGACCACGCAGAGAGTCCGGCCGCCGCGACGAGGGCGGCGAGCGCACCCGCGACCGTCAGGCGCACAGCTCGCCGCCCAGCGCCTGCACGCGCTCCAGCGTGGAGCGCACGTCCTCCCAGGTGGAGCGGTAATTCAGAATGCACAGCCGCAGGGCGTACGTGCCGTGCAGGCGCGTGGACGACACCATCGCGTGGCCGCTCTCGACGAGCGCGTCCTGCACGCGCTGGTTGAGCGCCTCGAGCGCGGCCTCCTCTCCCGAGAAGCCAGCGGGCCGGTAGCGGTAGCACATCACGCCGAGTTGCGCGCCGGTGAGCACCTCGAGGTCTTCGGCCTCGGCCGCGTACGCCTCGGCCCGCTCTGCCAGGGTCATCGCGCGATCGATCTCGGCGCGAAAAGCGGCCAGGCCGAACGCCCGCACCGACAGCCATACCTTGAGGGCCCGGAAGGCCCGTGTGAGCTGGAGCCCGCGGTCGGCGAAGTTCGGATGTTCGGCTCCCAGCTCCACGTCCTGCAGGTACTCGGGCCGTGCCGTGAAGGCACGTTCCAGGTCGCGCGGCTCGCGCACCAGCAGACAGCCCGTCTCGTAGGGTTGGAACAGCCACTTGTGCGGATCGAGCGTGACCGAATCGGCCCGGCCGATCCCGGCCAGCGCCTCGCGACCCCGCTCGGTGAGCACCGCGAAGCCGCCGTAGGCCGCGTCCACGTGCAGCCACATGCCCTGCTCCGAGCACACGTCGGCCAGTTCGTCGAGCGCGTCCACCACGCCGGAGTTCGTGGCCCCCCCGTTCGCGCATACCACCGCGGGCGTGCGTCCCTCGCTCCGGTCGCGCTCCAGCCAGCCTTCCAGCACGGCCCGCGTCAGGCGCAGGTCGGCGCCGGTGCGAATCGTGCGCACATCCTCGGCCGGCCACCCGACGATGCGGGCCGCTCGCAGCAGGGAACTGTGGCCCTGGTCGCTCACGTAGAGCACGGGTCGAGCGGCGTCGCCGAAGCGGTGCCGCACGGCCACCAGCGCGTCGAGGTTCGCGGCCGATCCTCCCGAGGTCATGAGACCACTCGCGCCCTCGGGCATGCCGAGCCAGGAACGGAACCAGTCCAGCACGACGAGCTCGACCTGGCTCGGGCCCGCCGACTCGAGCCAGGTGCCCTGGAAGGTGTTGAACCCGGCCACGAGAAAGTCGGCCACCACCGAGGGCCACGTGGGTGAAGAAGGCACGAAGGCGAAGAATCGGGGGTGGTCGATGCGACCGGCCCGCGCGAGCACCTCGTGGACCGCTTCGTCGAACAGCGCCTCCGGCGCCTCGGGATGCTCGGGCGGATCCCGACGGAACAGCGCCTCGAGTTCGCCGCGCGTCGCGCCTCGCCATGCCACGTCCCTCCGCAGTCCCGACCAGCGCTCGATCAGCGCATCGACGGCGCGGTAGCCCAGGCGCCGCATCTCTTCGGGCGACATCTCGAGCGTGGGGCCGCTCGACTCCGCGCCCCCGCGGTGGTCCTCGTCGTTCATGCTCTCCTCGCGGTGCCGGGGCCTTTATCGGCCGCCGGGCCTCGTAGTAGCTTCTCTCGTCCGGCGGTACGCCGCGACCGCCCCCATCCAGGACGACCGATGACGAAACGCCCGGAGAACGGAACGACCGTGTTCAGGGTTCTCGACGCCTTCGACCACCCCCTCGGTGGCCGCCTGCTCAGGCTGCGCCTCACCGCGGGCGATGCACCCGGCGTGCGCCGGCTCCGCGGGGCCGAGCTCGAACTGGTGTCTCCCGCCGGAGACGCGCGGGTGAAGGCCTGCGTGGACGCCTTTGCCGTGTTCGGCGGCAAGCCCAGCGACGAGCGCCTCGCGCGCACCGGCCGGGTGGACGTGCACGTGGTCCCGCGCGAAGGCGACGCCGGGGCGGTGTCGGCGGGTTGGGAAGCGCGGCTCTGAGCCGCGCAGGCTCGCGCCGCCCTCACCGGCTCAGCGAAGGCCCGGCGGGTCGGTTTCGAACGTCTCCCTGAACCACGCCCGGTAGCGCTCCTGCGCGTCGGGGTCCTCGTCCAACCAGCGGCGCCGCTCCTCGCGGAATTCGTCGGCGCGCGCCGTCAGCAGGTAGGCGTCGAGATACCCGTTCTCGGCGGCGTAGACGAGTTCGTCCATCGGCTGGTAGGGCGCGAGGTCGAATACCGAACGACCATACAGCCACGCTTCGGCCACGCGCGCCACGATCGCGCGCTCGGCCTGGTATCCGCTCAGCGTGTCGCCCCCCGGCAGCCAGTCGCCCAGCTCGCCCCGCTCCTGCATGAGCTTGAGATGGGCGTAGATGTTGTAGACGGTAACCGCGTCGGGCGCCGTGCGCTGCACCTGGATCTCGGCCGTGTCGCCCGAGATGGTGAGCCCTTCCCACGGCATCACGGGCTCATCCACGGGCTGAGCGCTGATCAGAAAGCTCGGGTCCTCTTCGATGTTGCGGACCTCTTCACGGAACCAGATGTCGACGGCCTCCATCCGGGCGGGATCGGGCTGCAACCTCGCCCCGCTGCGTACGATCAGCGAGCGCGGCTGGGGAAGCGTCGATGCGGCCGCGCAGGCCGTCATGAGCAGAAGGGCGGCGACGGCGAGAAACCTCTTCGCCACTCGACCGGATTCGGCACGTGATCGCATGCACAGTCCTCTTAAATTTCTTGACACCTTATCACGCCGGGGTGGAATTGTCGTTTACGTCGCCCCGGTCAAACGGATACGACAGGTAGACGGTTCGATGGACGAAGCCACCCGGGAGTTTCGCGCTCCCCGCACGATAACGCCGACCGACCTCGGTGACGACCTCGCACGCCTGGTGTGGGAGAGCTTTTCGGACTTCGTGTCCGAGGGAGAGACGGCGACCGCGTTCGACCAGCTCCAGCTCGTCGACGACGAAGGCAACCCCGACACGCGCGCGGTGGAGGAGTCGCTCATCTTCCTCATGTGGGCGCACACCCGCGGCGTGCAGCAGGCGTTCTTCGGTCGCGCGCCCTCCGAGTTGCTCAAGCAGGCGCTCGACGAGCTTCACAGCGCGGTCTTCGAAGACCTGGTCGCCAACGGCACGCCGCGCACACAGTTGCCCCTGTTCGAGCAGCGCGTCGGCGCCCGCTACAGCGAGTACCATCAGGCGGCGGAGAACTCCGACGCCGACCTCGCGCGGGCGGTGCTGCGTCACCTGGCCGGCGGGCGGGAGGCGCCCGACGCGGTGACCGCGGTGGTGGCCGAGCGCGCCCTGGCGGTGGCCGGACCCCTGCGCGACTACCTCGAAGAGGTCGAACTCATCCCCGCCTGACGACGCGGCGCGCGCCGCCGTCGGCCGTTCTCTATCCATCCTCCTCCGCCGCGAGTTCGTCGAGAAAGTCCACGGCGCGGCGCAGGTGGGGGATCGTGATCGAGCCACCTACGATCAGCGCCACGGTGAGGGCTTCGAGGATCTCTTCGTCCTCGAGGCCCTCTTCCTTACAGCGGATGAGGTGGTAGGAGATGCAGTCGTCGCAGCGGAGCACGGTCGAGGCGACGAGCCCGAGCAGCTCCTTGGTGCGAACGGGCAGGGCACCCTCACGGTAGACGCTGCCGTCGAGCGCGAAGAAGCGCTTGAGGTCGAGGTTGCCGGCGTCGAGCAGCCGCGCGTTCATGCGCTCGCGGAACTCGCGGAAGCGCCGCACGCGGTCGCTCACGGCGCGCCTCCTTCGCCCACCGGAGGCCGAGCGGCGTCGGGCGCCGTCGCGGTCCACTTCATCATCTCGAACGGGCTGCGGCAGGCCAGGCACCAGTAGGTCGCCACCGAAAGCTGCGATCCGAACGGGTTCACCAACTCGGTGCGCCGCCCGCCGCAGAAGGGGCACTCGGGCTGCAGCGGCAGCCCGCCCGGACCGTCGGTGTCTCCGGTGCGATCCGACCGCATCGCGTTCACTCGACGAAGAGCGCCCGGTTGCGGTCGCCGCGCGCCCGCTCGACCGCGTCGTCGTCGGGCCGTCCGGGCCCCCGCCGGCGCGTGGCGTCCCAGTCCGCCCGGTCGGGCTCGACCGTGGCCACATCGATCTCGAGAAGAGCGAGAGACGGCCCCACGGCCTCCGCGAAACGCTCGCGGTTCCGGGCCCCCTCGGCCGCCAGTCCGGCCCCGGCCAGCACGTGCGCGTCCTCGTCGTCGGGGTCCAGCCAGGCGAGCAGCCGGGGCAGCATCCGTTCAGTGGAGGTGCGCAGGCGCTCCTGCGCCTCGGCCGAGCCACCCGCCAGGCGCGCGTACCAGGCGGTCCCCAGGTCGCGGTGGAAGGCCTCTTCGGCGAGCATCTTGGGCACCCGGCTGGTCGCGAGCTCCCAGCGCCCGGCCGCGAACCCTTCCAGCACCGTGCTCAGCGCGCCGTCGACGAGCACCATGAAGGACACCAGTTCCGCCCAGTCTTCGGCCGGTCGGTCGAGCACGCACGGGTTCGCGTAGGCTTCGGCGGGGCGGTCGTGCTCGACCGCCACGGGATCCCGCCCGAAGTCCTTCAGCATCGCATACAACAGCCGCGCGTGGCCCCACTCGTCCTGACACATCGACGAGGCGGCGATACCGGCCTCGATCGACGGCGCCCCGAGCAGCCAGTCGCTGTAACGGATCCCCAGCAAGCGCTTGCCGTCGGCGAGCGAGAGGATGAAGCGCTCGAGGGCGTCGCGTGCGCCGGCATCCAGCGCGGCCGGATCGTTCAGCAGCTCCCCGCTCATGCGGCGCCTCCCTTGGCGTTCGCGGCGAACGGGCCGTCGGTGCGGTTCACCGGGATGATGGCCGCCCTCGGGACGACGCACATCTCGAACCAGCGCTCCTCGTCGTAGGTGTTCCACGCGTACACCCGCGCAAGCGCCGCGTCGGGCGCGTCCACGTATCCGATGTGTCGCAGCGGCTCGCCCCGCTCCTTGCGGGCGAACACGTCGAAGACTTCCTCGCGCATCTACTCGCCGTCCTCTCCGATCAACGCTAGCGCGCCACACCCACGCCCAGCGCGCGCAGCTTTTCGCGGCCCGCCGGGGTGATGCGCGCGTTCGTCCAGGGTGGGTCCCAGACCTCTTCGATCTCGACCGCACGGATCCACGGCTCGCGCTCCAGGCGGTCGCGGATGTCCTCGCGGATGAACTCCATGCAGGGGCACGCGGTCGCCGTGAACGTCACCCGCACGCGCGCCACCCCGTCTTCCACCTCGAGCCCGTAGATCAGGCCCAGCTCCACCAACGAGATGGGGATCTCGGGGTCGAGCACCTCGCCCAGACAGCGCCAGGCCTCGGCGGTGGCGTCGGAAGGCGCCGCCGGCAGGGGCGCGCTCCACAGGTCGCGACCGCCGCTGGCGTGCGAGCGCACATGCGCCGGGATCCCCGCAGGCAGGCCCGGCAACCGAACCGCAGTCCCTGCGCTCGCCGTGCTCAGTTGAGCCATCCCTCGAGCGTACCGCGCGAGCGCCGCACCGACTCGACGTAGATCTCGTTCATGGGGCCGCGCGCCTTCCAACGTTCGAAGACCTGGTCCCACGTGATCTCGCCGTCCTCGAAGAGCCAGTGCTTCGCCTCGGCGTCGTACTGGCACGGGAAGGGATAGTCGAGCACGTACTGCTCGCTCTGCTCGTCGTAATGCGCGGGCACCTTCAGACCAAGGCCTTCGCACAGCGGCACCGTCGACGACATCCACACCTGGCGGAGCTGGTCGTTGGTGAGCCCCTTCAGCCGGTAATCGAGCTGGCCGCTGTGGCGCTTGAGGTCGTCGGGCAGCCCGAACCACTCGAGCGTCATGGGGAACATCCAGTCCACCGCGCGCTGCAGCATCTCGCGCGCCTCCCCTCCGGCCTTCGCGAGCCGGCGCATCCACACCTCGCCGTGCCGCAGGTGGAAGGTCTCTTCCATGTCGACCTTCACCAGCGCCCGCTTCAGGGGGCCGTAGGACGTGTTCTGGTAGACGTCGGAGAGCAGCGTGATGCCCGCGCGGTCGAAGAACCCGTTCGCCACGACCAGCTCGGCCCAGTTGTCGAGGGGCTGATCGAAGCCGTAGGGGTGTTTGAACTCGTGCGGCTCGCGCCCGTAGACCAGTTGCTCCTTCGATTCGCCGAGGTCCTCGAGCAGCCGGTAGGCGATGTTGGCGTGCGCGAGCTCATCCTGAATGATCGCGTGCGCGCTGACCTGTGTGTTGGTCGAGGGCGCGTGCCGCGCCGCCATCCAGTACGAGGGCGCACTCATCAGCTCGGTGTCGGCCTGCACCGTGAGCTGAACCACCAGGGCCTTGCGGTACCCCTCGGTCATCTCGTCGACCGATTCGACGATGTACCCGTCCTGAACCCTGGCCTTGAGTTCCTCGTCGGTGAACGCTGCCATGCGATGCTCCCGCGTCGTCTCGGGTGTAGGGTTCGAACGCCCGTTCGAACCCCGGAGTGTACCCCGGCGTCCGGATGGGGTCAATCGAAGGGATTCGCCGTCCGGCGGCGCGCCACGCGCTCCTCTAGAGCCCCAGGGAAGAGCGGATCAGAGGGCTGATGCGCTCGGGCGTCCACGGCGGATCGAACGTCAACTCCACCTCGGCGTTCTCGACCCCCTCCACCCCCAGAACGGCGTTGCGTGCATCTTCGACGATCTGCGGCGCCACCGGACAGAAGGGCGTCGTGAGCGACATGACCACGTGCACATCGCCGCCGTCGACTTCGATGTCGTAAATGAGGCCGAGCACCACCAGGTCGAGGTTGAGCTCGGGGTCCTTCACGCCCTTCAGGGCCCTGCGGATGTCCTTCTCGGTCACGCTCATGCGCGTCCCCTCGGCTCGGGCCGCCGCGCCGGTCCCACGAGGGATCCGCGCACCGCCCGGTATCAGTGTCTGCGAACGAAGAGGACCGTGGCCTCGTCGACCGCCGCCTCGTCCGACTTGCGGAGCGCACGGTGCACGGTCGCCACGACCTCGCCCGCCGGCTTCTGCTGCAGGGTCGCGACCAGGTCGGCCACGCCTCGGAACAGGCCGGTCGAGCCGCGAGAAAGCACGATGGCCATGTCTCCCGGGCCCATCGGAACCGCCCGCTCCTGGTAGGCGAAGCCCGGCAGCATGCCGAGCGGCGGCCCCTGGGCCGGCAACTCCTCGAGTGTACCCTCGCGGCGCAGGATGGCTCCATGGACGGCCCCCGCGCTGGACCAGACCAGGCCGTCCTCGCCCGGTACCACCAGGGCGCAGGCAAGGGTCTGGGCCGAGCCCGGCACCGCGCTCTCTGCGAGCGCGTCGTTCACCCGCGCCAACAGCCGGTCGGGGCCGCCCGTGCGTCCGAATTCGAGGAAGAAGGCGCGCGCGAGAGCAAGGGCGACGGCGGGTGGTGGGCCCTCTCCCTGAACGGCCAACGCAGCCATCGCACCCCCACCTCCGGGCAGCGGGATCGACACCCACGCGGTGTCTCCCGCGCCGTGGTCGGCCAGCATGGTCCCGCCGGCCAGGTCGTAACCCTCCATGCGGGGGGCTTCGGACGGCAGCAGGGCCCGCTGCAAGGCGCGGTTCACATCGGCGGCGGGCGTCCCGCCGTCGGACTCGTGGGCGTGGGCCGCCCGCTCGGCGGCGGCGAAGCGAACGCCGAGCGCCCGCAGCGCTTTCGAAAGCGCGCGCATCATGCGGTAGGCGAGCGTGTCGTCGTCGAACAGGCGCTCGAAGTCCTCACGCGCCACGCTGATGAGCTGAGTCTCTTCCGCGGCGCGCGCCGTGGCCGAGCGGGGGGCATCGTCCAGCAGCGCCATCTCGCCGAACGCCTCTCCGGCCCGGCGCACGGCAAGCTTCTCTTCGTCGCCTTCGCCCAGCGACTTCACGATCTCGACCGCGCCACTGTAGACCACGTAGAACCGATCTCCCGGTTCGCCCTCCTCGAAAAGCACCTCGCCGGCCTCCGCCGACGAACCTTCGACGACCGCCGCGATCCGCTCGAGATCTTCGTCGGGCAGGCCGTCGAAGAGATTCACGCGGCGCAGGATCGCGACCACGTCCGCCGTCGAGTACGACCGTTCCTCTGGGGCCACTGAGCGCCTCCCACGAGTCCAGGGTTCGGAGCGACCCAATGTAGGGATCACCCCCGAGGGGAAAAAGGGAAGCGCGGTCCCCACGCCTGCCGTTCGGCGAGCTACCATCCGGCTCACCGGGCAATTGTACTGTAGGTTAATTAACAACTATCGGAATCTTAAGAAATTCCTTGCGATCTACCGTGAGCCGTTCCCATTCTAGAAATGGCCGGGTTCGGAACCTCGACCGAAGTCGCCCCCAGACAAGAAGGACCGCATGGCACCCCCCCGCGGCCCGTTTCACCGGGTCGCGCTCCTCGTCCTCTCCCTCCTTCCCGCCCTCGGAGGGTGCACCGACGCGCCTCTGGCCACTCCCGACGACGTGGCCGCCGTCGCGCGTCTGCTGCCCGTACTCCGCTACGCCGGCGACGCCGCGCGCACGGGCACGCCCGAAGAGGACGCGCTCGACGCCGCCTTCGACCGGGTGGACCGGTTTCGACTGATCGTGCGGCGCGTCGCGACCGGCGCGCTCGTGCTCGACACGACGCTCGTCGTCACGCCGGGGGCCGACGAGTACGATCTCTCGGTCGAGGTCACGGGCCTGCCGCCCGGGTCCGAGGTGGCGGTGGTGATCGTCGCCCTCGAGGGAGAGACCGTCCTGTTCGAATCGCCGCCCGTGACGGTGGCCACGAGCGAGGCGGGCTCCGCCGACGCGCCCACGCCCTTCGAGGTCGAACTGACCTACATGGGCCCGGGCGCGCGCGCGACCGCCGTCGAGCTCGACCGCGCAGGCCTGGTGCTCGAGCCGGGCGGTACCGCCTTCCTGGCCGCGCGCGTGCGCAACGACGACGCCAGCGACGCGGGCGACGTGCCGCTCGCGTGGAGCGCGGACGACCCGGACG
>RFGQ01000574.1 GCA_003695865.1 Gemmatimonadota bacterium
ACCGAAGGGATGTCTTCGGCGGCCGTGGCGCGCACGACGCGCCGGTGCACCCGGGCGTGGCCGGCCAGCGCGAGCACGAAGGGGCGTACGAACACCTGGAACGTCACGAACGCCGAGGCCGGGTTGCCGGGCAGTCCGAACACGGGCAGCGGCGGGCCCTCGGGGCGCGCCAGGAGGCCGAACGAGACCGGGCTGCCGGGTCGCATGCGCACCCGCCAGAAGTCGAGTTCGAAGCCGTGCCGGTCGAGCACGCGCTTGATCAGGTCGCCTTCGCCCATCGAGGCGCCGCCCAGGGTGACGAGCACGTCGGCGTCGAGGGTGCGGGCCAGCGCGGCGGCGAGCGCGTCTTCGTCGTCGGGCACCGGGTCGAGGCGCCGCGCGTGGGCGCCCACCTGGCGGACGGCGGCCGCGAGCGTGTGGCTGTTGCTCTCGGGGATCGCGTGGCCCGCGCGCAGGCGCTCGTGGTCGTGCGGGGGGGCCAGCTCGTCGCCGTTGGGCAGCAGGGCCACGGTGGGGCGTCCATGCACGCGTACGCTCGAGCGGCCGGCGGCGGCCAGCACCGCCACGACGCCCGGCGTCACGGTGGTGCCCGCCGAGAGGAGGCGCTCGCCCGCGGCCCAGTCCTGGCCGCCGGGGCGCACGTTGCCACCCGCGTCGCGGTCGGCCAGCACGCGCACGCGGCCGGGCTGGCCCGCCTCGGCGTCGGTGCCTTCGACGCGCACCACCGAGTCGGCACCCTCGGGCAACGGGGCGCCGGTCATGATGCGCACGGCCTGGCCGGGGCCGGGGGAGGGGAGTTCGAGCGCGCCGGCGCGCGCCACGCCCACCACCTCGAGCGTGACCGGCGCGTCGGGCGAGGCGCCCCGTACGTCCTCGGCGCGCACGGCGTAGCCGTCCATGCCGGCGTTGTCCCAGGGGGGGAGCGCCCAGGGCGCGGTCACGTCCTCGGCCAGCGCCCGGCCCAGCGCCTCGCCGAGCGCGACGTCTTCGGGAGGCAGCGGACGGGCCGCGGCCAGCACCTGTTCGAGCGCTGCGGTGACCGGCAGCCAGTCGGCGGCCCGCCGCTCGAAGCGCGGGGCCTCCGGGCCGTCCCGGTCCTCCGGACGTGCCCCCGCGGCCGCGCCCTCGGCGGCCGGCCCTCGGCTTCCGGGCTCCGCGTGTTCGCTCATGGTCTCAGAAGCGGCGCCCGATCCCGATCGACAGCGTGGGCGCCTGCACCCACTCGTCGCGGGGAACGGCGCCCAGGCCGAGCGCGGGGTTCTGGTAGCCGGAGGGCGTGTTCAGCTTCCACAGGCGCAACGTGGCGTCGCCCCGCACGACCCAGGTCTCGGACGCATGGAACGCAAGCCCCGCGCCCAGGCTGGCCACGAACTTGGTGCCGAAGCGGAAGCGGTTCTCGGAGGGGATCTGGGCCGCCTCGTCGACCGAAAGGTCCTGGTTGCGCGTGAACGCCAGCCCGCCCCCCACGAAGACCGACGGCTGCAGCCGGTGCCACGTGCGGTGGCCGGTGAGGTTCAGGCGCAGTCGCCCGTCGAACCCCAGCAGGTCCAGGTCGGCCGTGCCGATCGCCCGGTCGCCCTCGTCGCGGCGGGGGTCCTGCACGTCCCGGTCGCCGAGGAAGTAGTAGGACGCGAGCTCGAGCACGAGCGCGCTGCCCACGTCGAACCCGAGCCGGGCGGTCACGTCCTGCCCCGAGGAGGGGCCGAGCCCGAACTGACCGGCGTCGGGGCTGGCCACGCCGAACAGCAGGCTGGCTTCCTTGCGCGTCTCGACGAAGCGGTAGGGTGAGGGGATCGTCTGGGCGGCGAGCGCCGGGACGGCGGCGAGGGAGAGCAGCGTGCCGAGCGCCAGCACCGCGGATGTCGGCAGCGTACGAACAGGCATGGATTCCCTGGTACGGATCGGGTTCGGAGTCGGTGCGGCGGCTCCGCCGCGTCGGGCCGGAAGCTACGCCGTCACGCCTCGATTGACGAGGCGGTCGCTTCCTGGGCACTTTCGGTCGCGGAAGCCCGCCCCTCTTCGTGGACAGCGTGTGTAACCCGGAGTGCCAGCGATCGTTTCGCCCCTCTCGAGCGACGATGACGTGATCCCCTCCCGCCCCGGGCGGGCGGCGAGGTGCGGACGGCCACGCTCGCGGGCCGGCGCACTTCTCGTCGGCGCCGTGCTTGCGGCGGCGGTCCCGGCCGGCGGCGTGCAGGCGGCGCAGGACGCCGCCGTGCGCGTGGAAGAGAACGTGCGCGCCGCCCCCAACGGTGTGCTGCTGGGCCGCCTGGCGCCCGGGGGCCGCTTTCCCGTGCTCGAGGCGCAGGGCCAGTGGCGCAAGCTGGCGCTCGAGGGATGGGTGTGGGGCGAGTCGCTCGAGGGGGTGTCGAGGCAGGGCTTCGACCTGGTGGTCTCGGCCGACGGGGGCGAGAACCTGCGCGTCGAGCCGCAGGGCCGCGTGCTGGGCCGCCTCGAAGAGGGCACGCTCCTGCACGAGGTCGAACGCGACGGCCGGTGGGTGCGTGTGCACCGCGACGTGTGGATCTGGGCGGCGTCGCTGAGCGACGTGGACGACGAACCGGGACCCGGCCGCGACGCCGACCCCGGGCCCGTCGACCCGGCCCGCGTACCGTGGCGTACCGTGGGCGCTTCGGGCGGGGCGGTGCTCTCGGCGCCCGACGGCGACACGCTCGCCCGCGTGCGCCCGGGGGGGCAGGTGGCCGTACTCGCCCGGCGCGGCAACTGGGCGCGCGTGCGCATCGAGGGCTGGGCCTGGCTACCCGAAGGGGAGGGCGCCGACGAGGCACGCCCCGCCGTGCAGGCCGACCTCACGCCCGACCGGGTCGTTGCCGAGCCCCAGGCGCACCGTGGGGCCGTGGTCGTGTGGGACCTTCAGTTCATCTCGCTCGAGCGAGCCGAACCGATCCGCACGGACTTCTACGAGGGTGAACCCTTCCTGCTGGCCCGCGCGTTGGACGGAGGGCAGGTGTACGTGTACGTGGCGGTACCGCCCGAGCGTATGGAAGGGTTGGAGACGCTGAGCCCGCTGGAGCGCATCCGGGTGACGGGACGCATCCGCACCGGCGCGGCGTCGCTGACGGGCAATCCGATTCTCGATCTGCTGGACCTGGAGCGGCGTTGATCCGATCTGGACGGGGGGTGGGGACACGGGCCGCGGCGCTGTGCGCGCTCGCGCTCGTGGCCGCATGCGGCGGGGGGGACGGAGGCGGAGGCATTGGCCCCGCCCCCGACGATCTCGAGGTCGTGCTGGTGAGCGGCGACCAGCAGTTCGCGCTGGCCGGGCAGGTCCTGCCCGACCCGCTGCAGGTGGCCGTGCGTCACCGCTCCGACGGGCAGCCGGCCGAAGGCGTGCGGGTGCGCTTCGACCTGATCGAGGGGGCGGGCGCCGCGGTCGAACCCGCCTCGGTGCTCAGCGACGCCGCCGGCCTGGCGGAGGCGCGGCTCACGCTGGGTCAGGCGCTGGGCACCTACCGCGTGCTCGCGCGTGTGGACGGCGCCGAAACGGGCCTCGAGCTCGAGGCCTTCGCCGTCCTGCCCCCCGAGGCCGACTCGCTCCCGGTCACGCAGGCCGTCGCCGGGCAGACGCTGGTGATCACCGGGCGGAACTTCAGTCCCATTCCCCGGCACAACGTCGTGCTGTTCAGCGGCGTTCGCGGGCGCGTCACCGCGGCGAGCGAGACCGAGCTCACCGTCGAGGTGCCCCCCTGCCTGCCGCGTCGGACCGTGTCGGTGCAGGTGCTGCTGGGCGGCGAGGGGAGCGTCGCCGGGACGCTGTCGGTATTCACCGACCCGGGCGCAGAAGTGGCGTTGCCGATCGGCGGCGATACCGTGGTCGACGCCCGCGAGGGCTTCGCGTGCCTGCGGCTCGGCCCCGGCGACTACCTGGTGACCGTGACGACGGCGGGCACGGTGGGCGGCGGCCGCTACGACTACGAACTACGGGGGTTGGCCGGGCTCGCCGCGTTCCCGCGCCG
>RFGQ01000575.1 GCA_003695865.1 Gemmatimonadota bacterium
CCGCCAGATCCGGCGTGCGCTGCGCCTCGACCCCGATCTGCACGAGGCCCGCATCTATCTGGGCCATCTGCTCTACGACCGGGGGGACTGGGAAGGCTCGCTGCGTGAGTTCGAGCGCGTGCCGCCCCAGGAGCACTGGGACGCGCTGGCGGTGTGGCGGATCATCGAGCTCAAGCGTGCGCTCTGGCAGATGGAGGACGGCGACGCCCGTCTGCGGCCGTGGGAGGCGCGCCTGAAGGAGCTCGAGGACCTGCAGGATCCGCTCGACCGGCTGCTGGCCGAGGTGGAGGCGGGTGTGGGCGCCGACGACGCACGGCCCGTCGTGGACCCCAGCCAGCTCGAGCTGTTCAACCGTCATGGGGCAGAGGACACCAGCGTGCATCACGTGCGCATGTCCGACGGCCACCTGTTCGTCGGCACCTGGCACGAAATCGTGCGTCAGATGCGCGATCACGCCGGGTTCTCGCACGAGACGATCGGACACTACATGCGCCGCCTCGCCGAGCGCTGGCACGAGCAGTCGGGGGCCGAGATCCCGTTCAACGATCCCGAGAGCTTCCTGCGTGCCGCCATCCGCGCGCGCATGCTGAAGCTGGAGGACAACTGACCTCCCCCTCCGCCGAGACGGCCGCGCTGCTCGAGCGCTTCCACCGGGCGCTCGTCGAGGCCATCGCCCGCAAGCGTCCCGAGTACCTCGAACGGGCCTTCACGGTCGCCGAGATCTATCAGAACCTGGTGCCTTACCGTACGCACCGCGACGTGATCGGCGTCGAGATGAACGCCGACTACGAGCACGCGCTCATGATGTTGCTGGCGGGCGAGGGCGACTTCCTGGTGCTCGAGTCGGACGTCGCACGCCGCGAACTGCGTGAGGAACTCCAGGGCTCGAACCCGAACACCGGGCTGTACCGCGACTTCGCCGCCGCCGACGTGCGCCTCAATCCGCGCCGCATTCCCGCCGACGTGCTCGATCCGCCGAGCCCGGGGCTGGACCGCGACTTCGTTCCCCGGCCCCGGTTTGCGTTCGGCGCCGAGGGCCGCGGGCACGAGCCTGCGGCCGAAAGGGCGCAGCCCTCGCCCGAGTCGGCGGTCGGGTCAGCCCTCGAGGTGGAAGACACGGCCGCCGCATCGCCGTCAGGCGAAGGCGCGAGGGACGAGCGGGTCGCCGACGCGGTGGACGAGCGGGACGCGGTGGACGAACCGGACGCGGCGTCCGACGAGGTTGCGGACGAAGCACCGTCGAGGGCACCCGAGCCGGCCGCGCCCGGCGCCGGAGCGCCGGCCGACACCGTCCAGTCCGCCGAACCGGCCGGCGCGACGGCCACGCAGGGCGAGTCCGCGGACCCGGGTGTGCCCACGCCGCCGGCGGCTGTAGACGAGCACCACGAGGCCGGGGTGCCCGGCGGGCCGAGCGGCGACGACGAGGAGCCGGGCGCGCCGCCGCCGGGCGGCGAGCCCCTCGGCTTCGACGAGCCCGAACCGCCCGGCTCCGTGGACGAGCCGGCGGACGAGCCCTTGGGGCACGACGCAGACATCGTGGCCTTCCCCCTGGGGGCGCGCCTCACGGTCGAGCGGGGCGGTGGGGGCGGCGGTGGCGCCTGCCAGTGGTGCGCCGAGGCGCTGCCGGATCGCCCGGTGTTGAACTATTGCCCACACTGCGGGGGCGACCTGCGGCTCGCGCCCTGCGCGCACTGCGGCGAAGAACTGGAGCCCGGCTGGCGCTTCTGCCCCGCCTGCGGCCACGAGGCCGGCGCCTGAGCGTGGGGCGACGCACCGCGG
>RFGQ01000576.1 GCA_003695865.1 Gemmatimonadota bacterium
CGCGCAGCGCCTCGGCGTAGGCCCGCGCCCGCTCGACGTCCACGACCAGGCCGGGCCCCTGCTCCCCGCCCGGCTCGACGAACAGGCTCAGCGCCACGTGGCCGCGGCGGAAGAAGGGCTTCAGCCACTCGACGATGGGGCGTTCGAAGCGCTGCAGCGCCCCGGGCACCTTCACGTTGGGGTTGAAGAAGCGGTGGTTCACGGTGCGGATCTCCACCCGGTAGCGGGCGCCCGCCTCTTCCCGCACCGCCTCCCCGTACCCGGTCATGCTGCGGATCATCGAGCGTTCACGTCTCCTCGCACCCGGCGGGCGCGGCGTCGGACCCTCTCGGGTCTCGTCGTCAATTCCTCAGCGTCCAGCGGATGCCGTAGAGCGTCCGCGTCCTCACCAGGTCGCGCCCGGGGAAGTCGCGGTTCGGTTTGGCCACGAAGTTCTCGAAGCGCACGAACACCCGCACGGTAACGATGCGCGCCTCGATGAAGGCGAACCAGTCCTGATAGAACGGCACGCGCTCGAGGGGCGGAATCACGGACTCTCCGGAGGGGTCGCCCCCGCCGGGTGGCGGCTCGACCTCTGCCTCGGGATCGGGGATGGGCAACAGGAGCGGATCGTGCCCGGTCACGCCCAGGCGGCCCCACACCTCGAGGTTGCCGCTCTCCTTGAAGATCCCGTGGTAGGTGAAGGCGGCGTCCCAGGTGCGCTCGGGCAGGTAGGGCAGGTCACCGTCCCACGAGCGGTAGACGCCTTCGAAGCCGAAGCCGATGGGGAGCGGCAGCCGCACCGAGGCCTCCCAGCCGGTGCGCACCGCGCCGGGCAGCACCAGGCCGTCGGGATCGAGGAGCAGCCCCACGGGATGGAGCGTGTCGGGGTCGATGCGTACGAGTGCGCCGGCCACTTCGACACCCCGCCAGGCGAACGCGGCCCCGATCCTGAAGCTCGTGCGATCTGTGAGGTCAACAGACGGAAGTACAGGTATTGTATCGATTTGAGTTACGAGCGTGTCGCCGCCCGGAAGGGCGCGCAGGCTGTCGGCGAGGGCGTTCAGGGAGTCGCGCACCCGTGCGGCGTCCTCGTGAGCCGGCACGAACGGGACTCCCCTGCGGCCCCGCGCCAGCGTGGCGAACAGGCTCACGCCGTGGAACGGCCCGGCGACGGCCCGCGCGTAGCCCCGGCTCGCACCCCTGCCGTCCCAGCGCTCGTGGGTGAAGCCCGCGTCGGCGTCGAACAGACCGGGTCGGCCGAAGCCGCCACGCGCCTCGAAGACGGTGCTCGGGAGCCCCTCGCCCTCGCTCCAACGCAGGGCGCTCCGCAGCCAGGCGCCCGGTGCGTCCCACCCCACCCGCAGATGGGCCGCCGCGCGACCGGGGCGTACATGCCCGAAGGCCGGGTCGTCGGGGTCGGCCTCGACCGACTGACGCCCATAGGCGCCCTCGAGCAACAGCGACGAGCCCAGCGGCCAGCGGGCCTGCAACGACCAGTCGGAGCGCGTGAGGCTGGTCGGAAAGCCCTGGGCGTCCGTCTCGGGGGTGAAGCGCCGCAGCGAGGCGATGAGGCCGCCCGGGCCGATCGGGCGGGCCCAGCGGGCCGCCACCCCGCTCAGCGAACCGCCGTTCTCGAAGCCGGGGCCGCGGGTGTCGGCACGGTCGAGCGCGAGCGTGAACTGTCCGCCGAACGCGTGCGGATGGGAAAACACCCCGCGAAACAGGTTCGTGCGCAGGTCGCCCGTGGCCACCTCGATGCGCGTCTCGGGTTCGCCCTCGAGCGGCTCGAGTGTCCACACCTCGATGAGCAACTCGTCGGGGCGGCGATCCACTCGCACGC
>RFGQ01000577.1 GCA_003695865.1 Gemmatimonadota bacterium
AAAGCCCATGCCGCCCGCCGCCCGCGCGCCGCCGATCCTGTCGACGGTGATCTCGCCCGGCCCCTCGGCGCCGAGCGGCCGCCACAGCCGCTCCGAGACCAGATCGGCGAAGCGCAGGCCCGAGGCCCGCTCCATCACCCAGGCCATGAGGTCGACATTGGGCGAGACATAGTGATGCGGCCGGCCATGCGGCCCGTCCCGCTCCACCAGTTTCGACATGAACGAACGCAGGTCGCCCGGATCGACGCCCGGCGGAACCGGGTTCCAGTTGGCGGCGTAGCGATAGTCGATGATCGGGCCCGAGGTGGCGAGGTAATCCTCGTCGAAGCGCACGCCCACGCGCATGTCGAGCAGGTGGCGAAGATTGGCGTCTTCATAGACCGTGCCGGCGAGCTCGGGAACATGTTTCGTCACCGGGTCGTCCTCGGCGATCTCGCCGCGCTCGACGCAGGTTCCCGCGACCAGCCCGGTCATCGACTTGGAGACCGAGAACAGGATGTGCGGCGCGGCCGGGGTCATGCCGTTGCGGCAGGCCTCCCATTCCAGGCGCCCGTCGCGGATCACCGCCACGGCGTCGCTGTCGGTCTCGTCCATGACCGCCTCGACGCGGGCCGCGTCGAATTCCGGCGCGCCGCCCGGCTCCAGCCGCCAGACGTCGTCGGGATCGTGCGCGATCTCCGCCGTCGGCACGATCTCGCGCACATGGTGCATCGCCCAGGCGCTCCACGGTCTCCGGCGCCAGTTGGCCAGCGTGGCGCGATCGGCCTCGGCCGGCGGAAAGCCCTTCATCACGGACGACATCGCATTCTCCCTCGGTTTCGACGCGCCGACATGGAAACGCCCGCCGCCCGTTTCGGCAAGGGAGAAAGAGGCCAGAGCCGCATCGCTCAGCGCGGCACGCGCAGCACCATGCCTTCCTTGATCGCGTTCGGGCTCGTCAGCCGGTCGCGATTCGCCTCGAAGAGGCGGCGATAGAGCAGCGGATTGCCATAGACGCGCCCGGCGATGATCGAGAGCGTGTCGCCCGGCTCCACGACGACCGTATCGGCCGCCTCGGTGGCGCCCGAGCTGACGCTCGACACGAGGTTCTGCGCGTCGATCCTGTTGTCGTCGGTCTTCAGCTCCTCCGGCACCCGGTTGATCTCCTGGCTGCCGGCGGCCTCGATCAGCGCGGCGACGTATTCGTC
>RFGQ01000578.1 GCA_003695865.1 Gemmatimonadota bacterium
CCGTAGAGGCAGTGCACCGCGACGAGGCGCTTGCAGATCGCACGGGCGCGGGACTCGGAGTAGCCGGAGATGGCGCCCTCGGGCGCCCTCGATGGCAGGAACTGGAGCAGCTCGTCCTCGTGATCGGGGAGGTCGATCAGGCGCTGGCGATACTCCCGAGCGCGATCAAAGTGTGGGCGCCGGGCATCATCATCCGGCGACTCCTCGGCAGCGGCCTCGGCCTGAGACGCAATCTCGTCGCAAAGGCGCGACGCCTCGTAGAGCCGCTCGCCAAGGAACCGGCACGCCTCGACGAGGAAGTGGCCCGAGCCGCAGGCGGGGTCGAGGATCTTCAGCCTGAGGATCTCGCCGGGCTTCGGGTCGTCCTTCGGGGATCGCTCGTCGCACTGCGGGCCGAGCGTCTCCTGCACCAGGAACCGGACAAACGAGTGCGGCGTGTAGTACGAGCCGGACGCCTTGCGACCGAGGCCGACGCGAAGATAAAACTTCCCGGGCGCGATCGCCTCGACCCACTCGACCTTCGTCTTCTTGCGCCGGCCGGTGGTCTCTTCCTCATCGTCATCGCTGTCGTCGTCGTTGGAATCCTCGGCATCGGCAGGCGCAGCGGGGTCCTCAGGGCGGTACTTCTCGCCCTGCGCGACGGGGACGACGACCTCCAGTTTCTGTCGCTTGAGTCGGCACATCGGCTCGGTGGCGATGCCGGGCTCGAGCTCGAGCAGCGCCTCGTACACGCGCCCGAGATCCTCGACGTCGAGCGGGCCGTAGTGAACGCGCTCGCGCCCGCGCGAGCCGCGGCCGGGGATCGTCCAAAGCAGCCTGTCGAGAAGATGGGCCACCGCGTGCTCGCCCCAGGCAAGGCGGGAGAGCAGCGGCGCGGACCGGTCACCAAAGAGGGCGCCGCCGAGCGGCCGGATGCGCAGATCGGGGTGTCTCGTCCCCTCGGCGAACATCCGGAAGAGTACGCGCAACCCGTCTTCGAGGTATCGCCCGCTCTGCGCCCCGTCATCGAGCACGCGCCGGACGATCGGCGCGAGCGCCCGGGTGGGCGAGTACGTCCGCTGCCACATCGGAAGACCGGCGAAGCTGAAGGCCCGCGACGGATCGCCGGTGGCCTCGCACTTCAGGACAAACAGGAGCCGGTAGACGATGACAAGCCCCTCGTGCCAGAGATTCTTCGCCAGTTCGGCCTTGTCGGCATACTCGGCGAGGGCGTCCGTGTTGTCGGGATGGTCGAGGACGTGCTGGATGAACTCCTCGACCGCCAGGCGCGCCTGGCTTCGCAGCTCCTTGGTGACCCGGTTCTGCTGGAGCCGCGCCTGATCGATGATGTCGGGCAGTGCCGCGGTCCCTGCGGGCGATGCGACGGCGACGAGCAGTCGGTACGTATCCGGCGGCTCACGGAAGCGCCGCCACTCGTCGAGGTTGATCTCGATCTGGGAGTCGGGGCGCGCCGGATCACTCAGCAGCAGCCGCAGTTCGACGCCGTTGGTGATCAGGCCCACGCGCTCGCCGGCGGCGAGCAGCACACGCTGGGCCACCCGGACCGGGCTGTACCGATAGGCGTGGCCTCGTCGTGATGGCGAATCGAGATCAGCGTTGAAGGCCTCGGTCCAGCAGCGCAGCCGCGCGCCTTCCGCGCCCACCATGACAAAGCCACCGGACTCCATGCCCTCGCGGGTCGCCACATCCTCGGCGGCGTCGAGTGACTCGTACCCCAGCCGCTCGAGGAGCGGCTCGATGACGCGGTTGCGGATCGCAACGGGCCCGCTGTTCGGGCTGACGTTTCGCAGCTTGCGCCGAAAGACCTCCCAGCGCTCCCGGAACTCCTGACCCGCTGGGCCATCCTCGGGCGGAAGCAGCTTGCGCTTTCGCAGCGCCTTCTCGAGCTCGAACCGAACGAACGGCTCCGGAAGGGCCGGGCCTGAGAAGGTGCAGTCGTTGTGCCGGAGAAAATCAAGCGCCATGCTCGTCCTCCGGAATCACCATGAGTATGCCCAGGGGCACGACCTCCGGGTCGCTGACGTTGCTTCGCGCGTCCAGCCGCTTCAGCCGGTCGCGGTGGATTCTGAGAACTGCGTCGGCGCTTGACCTGATGCGTGCCGGCCGACTCTGATCCCGGCGAATCGCCTCGAGCCGCTCGATCGGCGTCGTAGGAAGAGGCGCCGGCGCCTCATCGGTATCTACGGTGAAGAGGTCGGGGGCTTCCGCCCCTTTCGCGGCCGGCGCCAGCTCGCGGGCCCGATCCGCAAGCCATTGATCGAGCTCGGCACGCTCGCGCTCGACGGTCTCTCGCACGGACAAAGCCGTGGCGCCGGCCTCGGCACTGAAGCCCGCCATAGCCGCCTGCCTGGCTTCATCCAATCGACCTCGCGCCCAGGAGGCGAAGTATTTCTCCCACACGCCTGTGGCGGCGATGGCCTTCTCGCGATCAGCGAAGCGCATCCAGGCGTCGAGCTCGTCTGTGAACGCGGCGGAACCGTCGGCCGACGCTGTGACGGCGACGACGCGTTCCAGCTCCCGTCCCTGACCGCTCATCACGCGCCCGAGATATGTGCAGATCAGCAGCGGCGCCGCGACGGGCCCCCTGACGGCGCTCGCGCGGTGGTCGATTTCCCCGGCTCCGGCTTCGCCGATGGAAGAGTAGCGCACTCGATCGATCGCGTGACGGACGAGTGGGTGCGCGCGGCCGACGTATCCCACCAGGCGCTTGTCCTCGTCGATGACGATGTCCTTGTTCGTCGTCAGCCGA
>RFGQ01000579.1 GCA_003695865.1 Gemmatimonadota bacterium
CCCGGTAGACGACGTCGAAGGCCAGTGTGTCGGCGAAGACGGCCACGAGGCTCCGTCCGGGCAGCGGCTCCGCCCGCTCCTCCGACACAGCGGCGGGGGGCGCCCCGCCCGCACCCGGACCGGCCGCCGCCGTGTCGGGGGGCGCAGCGGCGATGGGGTCGCCTGCCGCCCGCAGTGAGTCCCGCCGGGCCTGCGCAATCGAGTCGCGGCGGGCCCGGGCGAAGTCCGCGTAGGCGTGTTCGTGGAGCACGGCGAGGGCGGCCTCGGCCGACGAGTCGGGCGCGACGCGCGTCACGCGCACGCCCGTGAGGGGATCGTCGGGGTCCAGGTAGTCGTCGAGCGCGACCCGCACGGCGTCGGGCCCCAGCACCTCGGCGCCGGTCAGGCGCGCGGGCGTGGTGTCGGGCGGCAGGACGCGCAGCGCGAGCAGCAGCGTGTCTCCGGGGCCCACCAGTCCCACCGATCCGTCGGCCGGCTCGCGGAAGTCGGGCTCGCCATTGCGGTTCACGTCTACGAACGCGGTGAGCTCGTAGCGACCCTCGGGCAGGTAACGCAGGGCGTAGACGCCGGCACTGTCGGTGACCGCCACGTGCACCGCCGCGGCCGAGTCAGCGGCCGCCACGGCGGTGACCGTCGCGCCCTCGACCGGCTGGCCCGTGAGGCGGTCGCTCACCAGGCCGGCGATCGTGGTGGGCACCGGCGCCGGCCCGGTCGAGAAGACGAGCTCGAAGGGGTCGGCCATGGTGTTGTTGAACATGTCGCGGATCACCGGCAACACCGTGACGCGGTAGACCCGACCCGCCGGGAAGCCTCCCGCGACGTTCACCTCGAGCGCGTCCCGTCCGTGTCGGACGCGCACGCGACCGGTGCGCGGCGAGACCACCACCGCGTTGTCCAGCGAGCCGCCGGTCGTGCGCTCGCTGATGCGTTCGTTGAAGCGGATGCGTACCGATCCCGCGAAGCGACCGGGCAGCACCGCGAAGGTATCGGGTTCGGTTGCGACCACCTGGGGAGGCAGGCGGTCTTCGGGACCACCGGGCGGCATCCCGGGCTTGGCGCAGGCGCCGGCGGCGTAGAGCGTGCCCGCCAGGCACACCGCCCTCCGCAGCGCCGCGCGCCCTCCGCCGCTCATGCCCGTCACGCCTCCGCGAGCGTGCGCAGCTTGGCTTCGAGCTTGTCCATCTGCTCGCGGAAGCTCCGTTCCTTGTCGCGCTCCCGCTCGACCACGTCGGCCGGCGCGCGCTCCACGAAGGCCGCGTTCCCCAGCTTCTTCCGCACCCCTTCGAGCTGGCCCCGCAGGCGCGCCACCTCGGTTTCGAGTCGTTCCCGCTCCCGATCGAGGTCGATCACCCCCGAGAGGGGCACGAACACCTCGGCGCCGTTCTGCAGCACCGCGTGCGCACCGACGCCGCGCCCGCCGGGCCTGCCGAAGGCCAGCGCATCGACACGGGCCATGCGCGCCAGCGCGGCCCGCTGCCGCTCCACGGCGGCGCGGAAGGCCTCTTCGGCGCCGTCCACGACCACCTCGACGCCCTGTCCCTCACCCACCCCGTACTCCTTGCGCAGGCTGCGCACCGTGGTGATGAGCTCACGCAGGGCCTCGAGTTCGGCTTCGGCTTCGGGATCGCGTCCGGCCGGGTCGGACACGGGCCAGGGCGCGACGGTGAGATCCTCGGGCCGCTCGACCCCCTCGGGCCAGGGTAGACGGTTCCACAGCTCGGCCGTGACGAAGGGGATGAGCGGATGCAGCAGCCGCAGCGCCCCGTCGAGCACTCCCACCAGCGTGCTGCGCGCCGCCTGGCGGCTCGCCTCGCCCGCATCGCCGCGCAACCGCGGCTTGGCGAGCTCCAGGTACCAGTCCGCGAACTCACCCCACATGAACTGGTAGAGGCGCTCGCACACCTCGTGCAGCCGGAACCGTTCGAGCGCCTCGCTCACCGCCTCGGCCGTGCGGTCCAGGCGCGAGAGGATCCAGCGGTCCATCGCCTCGAGGTCGCCCTGCACCGACGGCAGCGGCCGCACCGGCTCGTCTCCCACGCTCATGAGCGTGAAGCGGCCCACGTTCCAGATCTTGTTGGCGAAGTTTCGGCCAGGCGCGAACGACCCCTCGAGGTCCTCGTGGTCCAGGCGGATATCGGTGCCCACCGCGCACGCCGACAACAGCGTGTAGCGGAGCGCGTCGGCGCCGAAGCGCTCCACGACCTCGAGCGGGTCGATGCCGTTGCCCAGGCTCTTCGACATCTTGCGCCCCTTGGCGTCGCGCACGGTGCCGTGCAGGTAGACCTGCGTGAAGGGCGCCTCGCCCATGAACTCGTACCCGGCCATGATCATGCGCGCGACCCAGAAGAACAGGATCTCGGGCGCGGTGCACAGCGTCTGCGTGGGGTAGAACGCCTCGAGGTCTTCGGTCTCGTCGGGCCAGTAGAACACCGAGAACGGCCACAGCCACGACGAGAACCAGGTGTCGAGCACGTCGGGGTCCTGCTCCAGATCCTCACTGCCGCAGTGCGGGCAGGCGCTCGGGTCCTCGCGCAGCACGAGCGTCTCGCCGCATCCCTGGCAGTACCAGACCGGAATCCGGTGTCCCCACCAGAGCTGCCGCGAGATGCACCAGTCCCGGATGTTCTCCATCCAGTGCTCGTACACCTTCTGCCAGCGTGCGGGCGTGAAGGTGATGGTGCCGTCCTTCGACGCCTGCAACGCGGGCTCGGCGAGCGGCTTCATGCGCACGAACCACTGCTCGCTCAGGCGCGGTTCGACGACGGTGTCGCAACGGTAGCAGTGGGGCACCGCGTGGCGATGGTCGTCCACGCCGGCCAGCAGCCCCTCTCGCTCGAACGCCTCCAGCACCGCCCGGCGGGCTTCGAAGCGGTCCATCCCCCGGAACGGCTCGGGGACGTTCTCGTTCATGACCGCCTCGGGCGTCATGACGTTGAGCGGCTCGAGCCCTGCGCGGCGGCCCATCTCGAAGTCGTTGGGGTCGTGCGCGGGCGTCACCTTCACCATCCCCGACCCGAACTCGGGATCCACGAACGCGTCGGCGATGACCGGGATCGTGCGGCCCGTGAGCGGCAGCTCGACTCGAGCCCCGATCAGCCCCCGGTAGCGTTCGTCGTCGGGATGCACCGCCACCGCGGTGTCGCCCAACATGGTCTCGGGGCGTGTGGTCGAAACGGTGAGGCACCATCGCCCGTCGGGCAGCCGGCCGATCGCCTCGGCACCCGCCTCGGCCGCCGCGCGCGCCGCGTCGGAGGCCTCGGGCGCGAAGGGGTAGCGCAGATGGTGCAGCTTGCCGTCGCTCTCCTCACCCTCGGCCTCTTCGTTCGACAGGGCCGTGAGGCAGCGCGGGCACCAGTTGATGATGTACTCGCCGCGGTAGATGAGGCCCTTCTCGTAGAGCCGTACGAACACCTCGCGCACGGCACGGCTCAGCTCGGCGTCGAGCGTGAAGCGGGTGCGCGACCAGTCGCACGAGGCACCGATGGCCTTGAGCTGGTCCAGAATGGTGCCGCCCGTCTCTTCGACGAAGGACCACACCCGCTCCACGAACGCGTCGCGTCCCAGGTCGAAGCGCGTCGTGCCCTCGGCGGCGAGCTGTCGCTCGACCACGTTCTGCGTGGCGATCCCCGCGTGGTCGGTGCCCGGCACCCAGAGCGCCGCCGCACCCTGCATGCGCTTCCAACGGATGAGCACGTCCTGGATCGTGTTGTTGAGCCCGTGGCCCATGTGCAGCACCGCCGTCACGTTGGGCGGCGGAATCACGATCGTGTAGGGCGCGCGGCCCTCTTCGAGCACCGCCCGCGCGGGCACGTGGAAGTAGCCGCGCTCCATCCAACGGCGGTAGAGCGGACCCTCGATGGCTCCGGGATCCAGGCGTGGCGCCAGGGGTTCGGCCACGGTCTTCCCTCGGGGGCTGGAATTCGTTTCAGGACAATCGGTTCCGGGTGTCTCCGGAACCGGGGCCCCCAAGGTTATCCGGGGCGGCCGGACCCGTCAATCGAGCGCCGTGCGGGCCCTCCGACGGGGATCGGCGACGGGGCCGAAGAAGCGCGGAAGCGTCTCTTCGGGGCTCCACAGCGATCGGAACACGCTCGATGGGAGGCCCGTGAAGGCCTCGACGATCGCGGGCGAGAACTGGGTGCCGCGGGCGCGCCGCAGCTCTTCGACCGCCTCGGGATGAGAGCAGCCCCGCCGGTAGGCACGCCCCGACGTCATGGCGTCGTAGGCGTCGCACACGGCGAGCACCTGCCCGAGCAGCGGGATGCGGTCACCCGAGAGGCCCTCGGGGTACCCGGATCCGTCCCAGCGCTCGTGATGGTAGCGGCAGCCGGGCGCCAGGTGTCGCAGGCTCGGGATGCGCTCCAGGATGCGCGCGCCCGTCTCGGCATGGCTGCGAACCGCGCGATGTTCGGCCTCGTCCAGCGGGCCCTCGCGCGTGAGCAGCGCCACCGGCACGCTGACCTTGCCCAGGTCGTGCAGATACCCGGCGGCGAACGCGGTGCGTTCGAGCTCGGCGCCCAGGGTGAGCTGGTCGGCGACGGCCGCCCCCAGCCGGGCGACCCGGCGGGAGTGACCTGCCGTGTAGGCGTCCTTGGCGTCGATCAGGGCACCGATGATGTCGAGGAATTCCCGCGTCGACAGGGGCGATACCTCGGCGGGCACCAGTGCCGCCGCCGCATCGAGGCAGGCCCGGTGGAAGCGGCCGGGTTGGAACTCGCGCAGTCGGCCCTCGCGCTCGAGCGACAGGAAGGCGTGCACCACGTCGGGGCTGAACTCGACGCCCGCCGACTCGACCACCGCCTGGTGCACCGCGTCGGGAGGGAGCGCCGGGCGGTGCGGGCGGGGCTCGGCCAGCGCGCACACCGTGTCGGCAAGCCGGAGGATACGCGCTCCGATGGGGATGTCGAGCCCCGAGAGGCCGTCGGGATAGCCGCTGCCGTCCCACCACTCGTGGTGGTGCCGCACGAGCGGCTCCAGGCCCCGCATGTAGGGGATCTCGCGGACGGTCGACGCCGAGCGCTCCGGATGGCGGATCACGCGAGCCCGGGAGCGGGGCGGCAGCACCTCGACCGGATCCTCCCAGGCGTCCTCGACCAGCCCGATCATCCCCACGTCGGAGAGCACGGCGGCGAAGAAGAGCTCGGCCCTCAGCCGTTCTTCGACGCCGAGTTCGTCGGCCAGATCCTGCGCGAGCAGCGCGACCCGGGGACCGTGCTGGAAGAGGTAGCCCTGAGCCGTCCCCATGACCTCGACCAACGCCTCCAGAAGGCCGGCGAAGAATCGCCGCCCGGGGTCCAGCCGGGGTGCGTCCACAGGGCTCCGCTCGCGTTGGGGGTCGAGGCACGAAGAGGGCGCGACGTCGAGCCGCGCCCCCGAATGGGAAACATTTGAATTGTAGGCGCGCTCGACGCGGCGAACAAGGAAGAATTCATGAACCAGGGCGGGGATCCGGCGCCGGCGTCGGGCCGCGTGTGCGCTCGCGAGCCGGGGCGGGCTCCCACCCGGAGACTCGTCTAGCGCGGGCCTCCGCCCCCACCCTTCGTCGTGTCGGGCCGCGCGCGGGTCGAGTCGGCGCCGCGCCGCCGCAGCTCCAGGATGGCCTCGGCCCGGTCCTTCAGGTTCTGACGGGCCTCGAACTCCTCGGCCTGGGTGCGGATCTCGGCGTCGATGCGCGCCCGGTCGCGCGCGCGCTCCATCTGCCACGGGTTGGGCGCGAACCCGAACGGCAGGGGCAGCGTGATCTTGCCCAGGTGGAGCTTGCCCGGCGATACCCCCCACTTGTTTCCGTCTGCGTCCGTCTTGGTCCAGTCGAGCAGCCCCGCCGCGGCTGCGGCCGCGGCCGCGACCGAGTCGTTCCACGCCTCGATGCGTCCCGCCAGCTCGAGTTCCATCCGCTCACGGTCGGTGATCGTATAGGCCTCGGGGGCGGCAGGACGGTTCAGCCGGTCGTCGCCGCGCTTGACGCGCAGCACCTCTGCGGCCAGCACGCCTTCCCGGCGAGCCTCGCCCGGGCGCGCACCCGGCCGCGACGCGCCCTCTCGTAGAGCCCCGGCCGAGGAACCGCGCGACCAGGCGGGGTTACCACACCCGATGAAGGACGCCGGCGGACAGTCCTCGGGCACGGCGGACCGACCTACGAGGTCCGCGATGGAGCGGCGGTCGCGAGACCGCCGCGTGTTCTGGTGGTCGCTGTCGCTCTCGGCCCTCGCCCACCTGCTCGCGCTGCTCCTCTACGGGGTGTGGATGCGGCCCTGGGAACCGCGGGCCGCCCTCCTACCGCCTTCGAGCGAGGGGGAGAGCGCGCTCACCGGCATGCGCGTCGTGAACCTGGTCGAAGAGGACGACGAGGCACCGCGCCCCAGCGTGCCCGTCGAACGCAACGACCCACCTCCCGAGCCCCCTGTGACGCGGCCCGCGCCCGAGACGCCGGGGGAAGCGCGGGAA
>RFGQ01000580.1 GCA_003695865.1 Gemmatimonadota bacterium
CGCCGCCCGCGCGTTCGTCGCTCCGTTCGCCCTCCGCGCGCTCGCCGGCGCGCTCGCCGCCCCGTTCGCCGCCGCCCAGGCGGCGCCCCTCGCGGCCGGCGGCCTCGTCGGTGGTGTCGGCGTCCGGATCGATCCGTTCGCCGAGCCTCCGCGAGAGCGACTCCACTCCGCGCGTCAGGTCGCGGGCGCGATCGAGGGCTTCGGCCCGGCGATCGTCGTCGGACTCTCCGATGGCACCGGCGGCACCCGCGATGCGCTCCTCGAGCGACTCCAGGGCTCGCTCGATCTCACCTTCGAAGGCCTGGGTGTACTCCGGATCGCGCGCCTGGATCAGTCCCCGCGAGTAGCGCACCCTCTCCTTGATCTGCTCGTCGCGGATGCCGTTCGCGGCGTCGCGCAGTCGATCCGAGGCGTCGCGCTGCGTCTGGCGGCTCTCCTGGCTGAGGCGGTCGAGGTCCGCTTCGAGCTGCTCGAGTTCGTCCACCATCCGGTTCTTGCGGTCGAACAGGCGCCGTGCTTCCTCGACGGGGTTCTCGACCTGTCCGCGCTGGAGCCGGTCCAGGTCGCGCCGGATGTCTTCCTGTTCACGCCGCAGCGACTCGGCCCGCTCGCGGGCCTCTTCGGTCTCGTCGCGGAGGCGGTCCGTGCGGTTGCGCTGAAGCCTGCGTCGGGCCTCTTCGAGACGTTCGAGGGCCGACGTGGCCTCGGCCGTCCCTTCACTGCCGCCGGCCGCCGCGGCTCGGCGCATGGCCTCGGCTGCCTCCTGCATCTCACGCGCGACCCGCTCGAGCTCTGCGTCGCCCGTCTCACGGGCAAGCCGCTGTAGCTGGCGGGCGGCCTCCTCGGTCTCCTCGGCCAGGTCGCGCTGCCCCGCCGAGCCGCCTCCGCCGGCCCGCGACTGCGAAGCGCGCCGGCGCTGCCGTTCGGCCTCCTGCTGCTGGCGGCGGGCGAGCTCCTTGAGCCGTTCGAGCGTCTCGTCCACCTGTTCCGAGGCCTGCTGCCGCTCACCTCGCTGCACGGTCTCGTACTGGTTCTTGAGCCGGTCGAGCTCGAGCTCGAACAGGTCGGCCAGGTCTTCGGCGTTGGCGCCACCGCCTCCACCGCCCTGGGCCCCGGGCGACTGCTGTGTGAGGAATCGCTCGTAGGTCTCTTCGGCCTTCTGCAACTTGAGGAGCGCACGCTGTTCCGGGGCGAGCGCCTCGTCGGGACGGCGGGCGTCGAGCGCCGCCTCGGCCGCCTGCATCTCTTCGACGGCTTCCGGAAGCATCTCGGCGATGCGCTGGAACTGGGGCTCGGCGTCGGTGAGCCCGCGCGCGCGCATGCGCTCGACCAGCGTCTCCACCTGCTCGCGCACCCGCTGCTGGGCGAGCCGCACCGAGACGACGTCTTCGTCGTAGTCGTCGGCCGGTGTCGTCTCGCGGTCGCGAAGCACGTTGAAGGTTGCCGCCACCACCTGCTTCTGCAGCTCCGACAAAGCTCGCTCGGGCATGCCGCCCCCCCCGCCGCCCTGCGGGGGCGCCTGGTCCGATTGGCGGAAGTCGACGCTGAAGGGCCGGACTTGCAGGAAGTAGATGTCGCTCGTGACGGAGGCAGAGGTGCCGCCCGTTCGGTTATCGCGCGCCACCGCGTAGTACGACACCAGGTCGCCCGCCTCGAGTTCGAACTCTTCGAGGTAGAGGGTGTGCCCCGCGATCACCTCGGCGAGCGGAGCGCTGCGGCGCTGCCGGAACAGCGACACCGTGTCTTCGGGGCCACCGTTCACGGAATAGACCAGATCGAGGGCGCCGATTCCGTAGTCGTCGTCGGCCCGGGCCTCGAGGAACACCTCTTCGACCGCGCTCGCCGAGGCGTCGCGGCCGGGCTTGGTGAACGAGACCGACGGCGGCTGGTCGGTGAGCACGTCGATCGTGTACTCGGGTGAGGCCTCGACCTCGATTCCATCGGACGTGCGCAGGTCGATGCGGTAGAAGCCGGGCGCCCGGACGGGAAGCACGCCTCTCCAGGTGCCGTCTTCGGAGGGTTCGAGCTCGATGCGTTCGTTTCCGACGACCAGGGCGCCTCCGGCCACGGGCAGGCTGGGCGTGACCGTGAAGTGAACGCGCGTACCTGCCAGGGCGGCGATGTCACCCCGGTCCTCGACCGTACGCGGACGGAGGCCCGTGTAGGCCGGAAAGCGGAACTCGAGCGTCATCGCCTGCACGAACGGCAGGTCGGCCACGTCGATGCGGTGAACGCGCGAGCGCACGCCTTCCGACTCGACGAAGTACTCGGTCGGCTCGTCCAGCCCGAGCAGCAGCAGTTCGAACCCGCCGTCCTCGGCGGGCAGCATGGTCAGGCGTTCGAAGTCACCGGCTCCGGCCGACCTCACGAAGACGGTGGCGACGTCCGATTCGAATCCCCTCAGACGTGCCCGCACCCACTGATCGGAGCCGCGCGCGATCGTCACGTCGCCGGGCTCGACCGTGACCGCGTAAGGATTCACGGCGGCGGCGTCGCGGCCCGGAACGAGCAGGGCGGAGGCCCCGTGGCGAATGGACGCCGGTCCGAAGAGCAGCAGCGCGAGCGTGACGAACGACAGGCCGGCGAGGGCGCCGGACGCACGATAGAGGCCGCGCTGATCGACGCGCCGGCCGAAGTCCACCGCACGCGCCCGCTCGAGCGCCGACTGCACGAGACCGGCCGCGAGGGCCTGCGACGTGCCGGCCCGCTCGGGATCGCGCGCCGCGTCGAGGGCGGCCAGCACCGAGGCTTCGAGGCTCGGCTCGTGCTCCTCGAGGTAGAGTGCCGCCTGTTCGTCGGAGACGCGTCGGGCGAGCGGCCATGCGAGCCAGCGCAGGGCCGCGACGCTCACCAGGGTCCACAGGGTCCAGCGCAGCCCCAACACCGCCGCCGGGCTGAAGCGCGCCCGTTCGAGTGCCACCGTCGAGATGAGGAATGCGGCCAGGCCCGCAGCCAGCACCCACGCCAGCCCTCGCAGGAGCACGCGCGTGCGCCAGCGGCGTCGGACCGAGCGGACGATGGACAGCACGCGTTCGCGGTCTCCGATGGCGGCCTCACGCATGTCCCGCTCCTCCGATCGTTGCCTCCGCCCGCCGGGACATCCAGTTGGACAGGGCCGTTTCCGTAACGAGCAGCGCGAGCGCCGCTAGGAGTAGATACCGCCAGAGCCCCTGGCGACGTTCCCGATCCTCCGGCCGGATCGATCCGGGGAGTCCGGTGGCGCGCCGGGCGCCGTCCCTGGGGGACAGGGCCGCCGCGACCGCGGCCGGGTCGCCGGGGGCGAGGTCGGCTTCGGCGGGATCGACGTTGACCGCGAACGTCAGTGGCCGCGACGGCGACGACCCCGGAGCGCGCACGGTGTAGAACCCCCGCTCGGAAAGCGTGAGGAAGCGAGCCTCACCTCCGGCCGGGAGCGGATGCACCGCTCCGTCGGGCAGCAGCGCGACGAGATCCTCGTCCAGGGGCGCATCCTCCTCGTCGGCGCCGAGTGCGCGCAGCACCTCGGGGTCGGCCAGATCGATCACCCGGCCCACCCTGAACCAGGGTTCCTGGTCGCGGACGCCGGTGAGGTGGCGGGCCAGAGCGTGTACGAAGGGCAGGTACACGGGCTGCAGGGCGAGGTCGTTCCAGAAGGCGTCGAGCGTCGAGGCCCACACCATCACCCGCCCGCGTCCCACGCGCCGCTCGACGAGCACCGGCGACCCGTCGTCGAGGCGTGCGACCACCACGGCGCTGTCGGCCGGCGTGAGCGGCCGCGAGCGGAAGAACCGCGCTCGTGTGAAGTCGCCGCTGCGCGGGCCCGCGAACAGCTCGAACACGGGATGTGCGTAGTCGATGTGACCCATGCGCCCCGCGCCCCCGCGGTCGTGATCGACGGGCGCCTCCACGCGCGCCGGGGCGAGGTCGTCCAGCTCCGGGCGCCACGAACTCCGCTCGCCCAGCACGACCAGCAGTCCTCCGCCGTCTTCGACGAAGCGCCTGAGCAGCGCGGCCCCCTCGCCTCCGGGCAGGGGGGCGTCGTTGACGATCACGAGTTCGCGGCCCTGCAGGTCGTCGGCGCCCACAGTGCTCGAGCGACGCACCTCGACCCGGAAAGGCGCACGTTCTCCGATCTCGAGGGCCCGCGTCAGATAGAGGCTCGCGTCGGCACGCGCGCGGCGTCCCTCGAGCACCAGAATGCCCGGCGTCCGCTCCGGCGAGAGCACGAAGTGCAGCGCGTCGTCGGGAGCCAGGGCGTCGCCCGGCAGACGGACGGTGCCGCGCGTGAAGCGATCGGCGAGCGTGAACGGCGCGAAGGTGATCGTCCGGGCGTCGTCGGGCGCGAGCGTGACGGTGTCGACCTGCAGGGCGCGGCCGTCCACCTCGAGCGTGACCGGCAGCGCCGCGGACCCTTCGCCCCCGGCGCGTACCACGCGCGCGGTCACGGTGACCCGTTCGCGCCCTCCGGCCGGCTCGCGGCGCAGGCGTACGTCGGTGACCGCCCGGTCGTCGGGCGTCGCGTCACCGCCCACCGCCACCGTCCGGATCTCGGTCCCCGGCGGGAACGTGACGCCCTCGTCGCCGGTCCAGCCGGCACGCTGGAAGTCGCTGATGAGCACGAGCTCCCGGTTCGGGAAGTCCGTTTCCTCCAGAATGGTCTGCGCCGCCTTGAGGGCGGGCCCGAAGCGCGTGACCTCGTCGCCCGGAGCGAGTGTGTCGAGCGCGGCGCTCAGACGCAGCGGTTCCGAGGCCGAACGGACGGGAACGGCCGCGCCGCGATCGAGCAGCACGAGGCTGCCCCGGTCGCCCGCGCGCAGCGACGCCACGACCTGCCGCGCTGCCTCGAGTGCCGAGGCCCAGCGGCCCTCATGAGCCATGGAGTAGGAGCGGTCGAGAACGAGCACCACCTCGCGGGGACCCAGCAGCGAGCCGGGCGCGGCTTCGGCGTCTTCGAAGAAGGGCCGCGTGAACGCCGCCACGAGCAGCACGATCGCGAGGGCGCGCAGCGTGAGCAGCAACCAGTGGCGGATGCGCCGCTTCTCGACCGACCGGTAGGGGATGCGCCGCAAGAACATGAGCGACGGGAACTCGACCACGTTGTCTCGCTCGCGCTCGCGCAGATGCAGCAGCACCGGCACCGCGACGGCCGCGAGGGCGGCGAAGAACAGTGGGGCGAGGAAGGCGATGCCCATCAGCGTACCCTGGCCGCCTTCTCACGCACCGACAGGTAACGGAAAAGCGCGTGGTCGAGCGGTTGCGACGTGTCGAGCAGCGTGTAGTCCACCTGACGGGCCGTGAACCCCTCGGAGAGCGCGTCGCAGTGGGCACGCACGAGAGCGCGGTACTCGTCGGCCAGCTCCGGCGCCACCACGGGGATCGAGTCGCCCGATTCCAGGTCGCGGAAGCTGGCCGCCGACTCGAACGGAAACGCGAGCTCGACAGGGTCCAGCACATGGAAGACGATCAGGTCCTGGCCGCGGAAGCGCAGGTACTTGACGGCTTCCATCACGCGCTCGGGTTCTTCGTAGAAGTCCGAGACGAGCACGACGATGCCGCGGTGAGAGAGCTTCTCGCCCAGGCGGGCCAGCGGCTCGACCAGCGAGCCCGCGCGGCCGGCCTCGGCGGTGTCGAGCGCGTGCAGCACCAGCTCGAGGTGGCGCGTCGAGGGTGGTACGTAGGCCACCACGTCCTGGTCGAAGGTCGCACACCCCACCCGGTCTCGCTGACGCTGCGAAAGGAAGGTCAGGCACGCGGCCAGGTAGCGCGCATAGTCGAGCTTCGACACCTGGTGCGAGCCGAACCGCATGGAAGCCGAGACATCGACGAGCACGAGGAAGTTCGCGCTGGTCTCGGCCTCGAACTGCTTCACGTAGTAGCGGTCGGTCCGCGCGTAGAGCTTCCAGTCGATGCGCCGGATGTCGTCGCCCGGCATGTAGGAGCGGTGCTCGGCAAAGTCGAGCGACAGCCCCAGATGCGGCGACCGGTGCAGCCCATGTAGGAATCCGTCCACGACCGTGCGCGCGAGCAACTCGAGGTTGTCGATGCGCGCGAGCACCGACGGGTCGAGGAAGCGCGCGCCGCGCGTGGCGCGGAAACCGGACTGCACCCGAAGGGTCATCGCGGCTCACCCCTTTCCATACGCCGGCCGCTCACAGGCCCGACGCCGGCACGGGCACGGCCTCGAGGAGTTGGTCGACGATGTCCGACGCGCTCACTCCCTCCGACTCCGCGTGGAAGTTGGTGAGCACGCGGTGCCGCAGGACCGGGTGCGCGAGGTGGCGCACGTCGTCGAAGCTCACGTTGTAGCGTCCCTGTGTGAGCGCGCGCGCCTTGGCGCCCAGAATCAGGTACTGAGCCGCCCGCACGCTTGCGCCGAAGGCCACCCACTTGCGCACGAATTCGGGCGTCGTGCCGTTGGGGCTCGGCCGGGTGGTGCGCACGAGCGACACCGCGTAGCGAAGCACCGCGTCGGGCACGGGCACGCGGCGCACGAGGCCCTGGAAGGCCACGAGGTCGGGGCCGGTGACGGCGTGGCTGAAGTCGGGTGCCTGGATTCCGGTGGTCGTGCGGACGACCTCGAGCTCCTCCTCTTCGGGAGGATGGTCGATGACGATCTCGAACATGAAGCGGTCGAGCTGCGCCTCGGGCAGGGGGTAGGTGCCCTCGAGCTCGATCGGATTCTGCGTCGCGAAGACGTAAAAGGGCTCCTCGAGCGTGTAGGTCTTGCCCTGTACCGTGACCCGGTGCTCCTGCATGGCCTCGAGGAGCGCCGACTGGGTCTTCGGCGGCGTGCGGTTGATCTCGTCGGCCAGGACGATGTTGGCGAAGATCGGACCGGGGTTGAACGTCATCGTTCGCCGCCCGGTCTCGGGATCCTCCTGAATGATGTCGGTGCCCGTGATATCGGACGGCATGAGGTCGGGCGTGAACTGGATGCGTTGGAAGCGCAGGTCCAGCACGTCCGCAACCGTACGGATGAGCAGCGTCTTGGCCAGGCCCGGCACGCCGAGCAGCAGACTGTTGCCGCCGACGAACAGAGAGAGCAACACCTGATCGATGACGCCTTCCTGACCGATGATCAGCTTGCGGATTTCGGAAAGGATCTGCTCTCGTCCCGCGCGTAGCCGGTCTGCCAGGTCGATGTCGTCGGGACTCTCCAGGGCGGTAGGGTCTCCGGCCACCGCCTCGTGCACCGCCCCGGTGAGTTCGTCTTCTTCGTGAAAGGCCATGTCGGCGTCGTCTCCTCTCGCTTCCTCAGTGCGTCAGGGCGTACACGATGTAGTTGACGCCCAGCTTGTAGGCTTCGTTCGACAGATCGATGGGGAAGTAACCCACGTCGGAGAATTCCCAGTACTCCCCGATGTCGTTGTTGTAGTTGGCGATCACCATCAGGCGCTTCGCCGGATCGTTGTCTTCGTAGAGGCCCAGGTAGATGGGCTCGACCCCGTAGGGCGAGGCCAGGTTGTGCAGGTCCTCGATGCGGAAGAAGGCGTCGAAGATGGGCTCCGAGCCGTCGAGCTGGACGAAGCGCCCCTCGGGGATGACACGCCGCATCTGGTCCTCGAAGTTGAACCAGTCGCGGCCGCGGAAGTCGTCGGCGATCATGAAGCCCCCCTTCCGCAGGTAGTCCGAAAGCCCCTCGACCTCCTCTTCGGTGGGCACCCAGAACCCGGGCTCCGACAGGTAAGCCACGGGAAAGCGCGAGAGTTCGGGGTCGTCGGTCGTGAAGACGTTGTGCCCCTCCTCGTGCGGCCGGATGAGCGTGAGTTCTTCGAGGATCTTCAGGAAGTTCCGCTCGGCGCGCGGGAAGTCGTGCTCCCACGGCGGCTGACCTTCGGCGTTGAGCCCGCCGAAGCGCATGCCGAAGGCCGTTCGGAAGCGGATGCGGGCGAACGTGAACCGCCCGTCGTAGGGGACGTTGCCGTCCTGTAGCGCAGCGGTCCGCCGGGGGGGACGGGCCGCCTCGGCTGCGGCGCGCGCACGGTCGTGCACGGCCGCGCTTCCGTGCGCGGCCCGGGCCGCGGCGGCCGCTACGTCGCCGGGCGCTCCCGGTTGCCCCAGCGCGGTCGCCGTCACCCAGAGGACGGTGACCGCACCGGCCGCCACGCCCGCCGAGCGCACCCGACGCAGCGGGCGGGCGACCCGGGCGCCGACGGTGAACCGGACCCCGCGCATCATCCGCCGCCTCCGCGGCGTGAGCGGATCTCGAGCAGCAGTTCGAGCGCGTCCGGGTAGGTCGGAGCGATGTCGAGCGCGCGCAGCACGGTGCGGCGGGCATCGTCGAGTCGCCCGGCGTCGACCTGGGCCCGGGCGAGTTCGAACAGGGCCCGCGCCCGGTCCGGCGGGTCGAGCGCCACGATGGCCTTTCGCTCCCGCACCACGCCATCGAAGTCGCCCAGCTCGGTGAAGAGGCGGGCGAGTCGCCGGTGCAGTTCGATCTCGTAGGGATAGATCGTCACCGCCTCGTCCAGCGCCTTCGACGCCCCCTGCGGGTCGCCGATGCGCTGGAGCACTTCGGCTTGCTCGAGCCGCGCCCGGTAGTCGCTCTCGTTCAGGCTGTTGAGTCGCTCGAGCGCGGCCGCGGCCTCACGATGCTCTCCGCGCCGGCGGTGGATCTGGGCCAGGTACCAGTAGGGACTGTCACGACCCCCGTATTCGGGGAAGAGGCGAATGGCGGCCCGGAAGTGCTCTTCGGCCTCGTCCAGCCGGCCCATGTCGAACAGCGTGCGCCCCGCCTGCAGGCGCGCCGCGAAGCTGCCCGGGTTCTCGCGTGCCAGGCGCACGAAGTCGTGCTCGGGCTCACCGCTCAGCGGAGTGCTCGAACGCGTGGGCTTGAGGGCGGCCAGGGGCTTGGCGTAACGCTGCTCCAGGTACTCGTCGAAGGACCGGTCCAACTCCTCCATGTCGAGTCCCAGATACTCCTCCACCATGCTCTCGGTCGACCGGCCCTCGGCGTACCCGTGCAGCATCTGCAGGATCGGGTCGAAGCCCCAGCGTCCCTCGATGTACTCGAAGACGATCGACGCCACGAAGTACGAGTGGACGACCTGCTCCGGGTAAGAGGGCCTCAGGAATCCGTCCTCGAGTCGGCTCACCGGCAGGATGCGCCCTTCGTTGTACGCGCGCATGAAGCTGGGCGAGGGCTGGTGGCCCCAGCCCGGCCGGGCGCGGTGCTGCTCGTGCACGGCGAGCCCCTCGCTGAACCAGCGCGGCACATTGTGCTTCGAGATACCCAGGTGGAAGACGTGCGCGAGTTCGTGCCACAGGGTGGAGGCCCAGTTGAAGTCGCCCAGCGAGCGCGCCGAGGGGGAGTCCATGGCCACCACGCTCCCGAACGTCACACCGAGAGCGCCGATGCCCGCGAGCCCGACCGTGCGCACCGAGAAGTCGGCGTGGCTCGGATAGACCTCGAGCCGGATGGGCAGCGGCGGTGTGAATCCCCCGTACCGCGCGCGCAGCGCGGCGAAGGCTTCGTGGGCGACCTGCTCCACGTAGGGTCGCAACACGTCCGCTTCCCGGTCGTGGAGGACGAGCTGGAACGTGGAGTCTTCGACCACCTCGTACTGGTCGAACGTGTCGAGCAGGTCGAGCGTGTTCTTGAACCAGACGTTGTAGCGGTCGCCCTCGAACGCCTTCTCCAGGCTGGAGCGCGCCTCGTCGATCTCGCCGAGGCGGAGCAGGTTGATGCCGAGCAGACCCCAGGCCCGCCACGAGAGCGAGTCGAGCGCGATGGCGCGCCGGGCGAAGTCGGTGGCCTCTTTGTACTTGCGGCTCTGCACCGAGAGGTCGGCCAGCGCGTTGAACAGCTCGGGGTAGCGGGGGCTCAGATCGTGCACGCGAGCGAGCGTGCGCTCGTATGCCTTCCGCTCGCCCGACAGGTACTGGCTGGCGGCGAGCATGGTGAGCGCGTCGAGCGCGGTGGGGTTGACCGCCAGCGCCTTCTCGAGTTCCGCCCGCGCGTCGGCATGCCGCCCCACCATGATGTGCAGACGGGCCTTCATCACCCGGGCCGGTACGTAATTCGGGTTGGCCTCGATGGCGCGCTCCACCTGCTCGAGCACGCCGGGGGAGCCGTTGAACTCCATGGCCTTCGCCAGACCGAGCAGCGCCGCGGGATGGCGGGGGTTGAGCGCGAGCGCGGCCCGGAACGAAGCGTCCGCCTCGGTGCCGTCGAACTTCTCCAGAAAGAGCTCGCCCTCGTAGACGTGAGGCAACGGATCGGTCGGGTCGAGCTCGATCGCCTCGTCGAACGCCTTCAGCGCGTCCATGGCGAGCTGCCAGTCGGTCGGGCTCAGGTACCACACCGCCCGCGCGACGGCGATGAGCGCCTGGGGCGCCAGCGCCGTGGAGCCGTTGTACAGGTCGATGAAGGCGTCGAACTGTCGGCGCGCCTTCGCGCGGTCGCCGTATGCGTGCTCGCGGATGGCCTCGTTGAGCCGGGCCACCTCGGCGTCGCTCGCCCCCTCCTGAACGGCACGCGCGAACGACTCACGCGCCTGCTCGAGCCGCCCGGTCTGGTAGAACACCTCGCCCAGGGCGGTGGCCACCTCGACCGCTTCGCCTGCCGGCGCGCGCAGCCCGACCTCGACGGCTTCGTCGTACCGACCGACCTCGGCGAGCACGCGGATCAGGTCGCGGCGTGCGTCGGGGCCGGCGCCCTCATCGAGAGCCCGGCGGTAGCGGGCGATCGCGTCGTCGTAGCGGCCGCTCCGCCACGCGGCGCGCGCCTCGGCCAGGTCGGCGCCGGCGCGTGGC
>RFGQ01000581.1 GCA_003695865.1 Gemmatimonadota bacterium
GCGGCCAGCGTCCCGGCCGCCCCCGCTCGATCGGTCAGCAGCCGCAGCCGCCGCCACAGCCGCAGTCACCGCCGCAGCATCCGGTCCAGATCATTCTGACCTCCGGTTCTAGGCTTCAAACGCAGCCGGAATCCCCCGAGCAGCAGGGGGCGCCCGCCCACTCCTCGAGCATCGGTTCCAGCAGGGATCGGAACCGCCGAACGGCCTCCACGTCGAGGCAGTAGCACGTCCGCGGGCCGTCCACGGTCCCCTGAATCCAGCCGGCTTCCCTCAGCGTGCGCAGATGCTGAGAGACGGTCGACTGGGCGAGCGGCAGCGCGTCGACGAGTTCGCCGCAGACGCAGGCCTGCCCGGCGAGAGCGCGCAGGATGGTGATCCGCGCGGGGTGCCCGAGCGCGCGCGCCATCTCTGCGATGCGCGTCTCGTCGTCTCTGTACACGGCTGCCCTCTCGGGTCGGTCGGTGCCCCCCGCGCCGCCGGGGGCCCCATTCGGGTCGGTCGGTGCCTCCGAGGCCTCCGGAAGCTCTTCTGATCGTATATCGACGATGAACGATAGTCGTGCCCACCGCACGGGGCAAGGGTGGACTGCGGCTGGACGTGGACGATCGCCGAAGCGCTTGCGGGCGCCCGCGGTTCGGGTCCACGATGGTGGGTCACGACGGCCCGGGCGAGAGGCGCGGTATGGTGGGCACGACGGCCGCCGGCGACGCGCGCTGTCGACCGGTCGGGCCAGGCCGTGAACGCTGTAACGCCGCGCGGGGGCGCCCTGCGAGGGCCGGCAACCCGACCGAGGGGTCAAACGATGCGCACCCGGCACGGCTTCATGACACTCGCCCTGGCGGCGCTCGTCGCCGGCCTCGGCGGGTGCGGAGGGGAGAGCCGCGGCGCTTCCGGCACGGCCTCGGCCGAGGGGGCCGGAGGCGCCGGACCGGCGGCGGCCGCCGGCCCCGAGGGTGCCGCGCCGCTGAGCGTCGATCCGCTGCCGCGCCTGGTGCTCGGCGGGCTCGAAGCGGACGAGCACGAGCAGTTCCAGTCGGTAGCGGCGGCGGCACTGTTGAGCGACGGCGCTCTGGTCGCGGCGGACGCCGCCGCGGCGACGGTTCGCGTCTACGGACCCGACGGCCGCTTTCGCGTCACGCTGGGCGAGCGGGGAGACGGCCCGGGCGAGTTCCTGCGGCCCACCCAGGTGGTGGTCGGCGCAGCCGACACGATCACGGTGTGGGACGACGCACGCTTCCGCGCCACCCGCTTCGCCCCCGACGGCGAGCTCCTCGAGGTGTGGACGCTTCCGCTCGAGCCCGTTCTGGCGGCTCTCCACGGACCGCTCTTCCCGGCGAGCGGCATGCTGCTGGCCGACGGAAGCGTAGCGCTGCGCCTGATCGAGAAGGCCGTCGGGACGGGCAAGGGCGGGGCGAAGGCGGGTGGGACCAAAGCGACCCGAGCGCCGCCCGGGGGCCCGTACCGCCTCGGAAGCGGCGCGCTGCGCGTCGCCCGGGA
>RFGQ01000582.1 GCA_003695865.1 Gemmatimonadota bacterium
ACCGGGTGCCGCTGGGTGAGCGCGAGGGCCCGGTCGTGGGCACCTACCGCGCGCCGCTCATCCTGGGCCTCTACGCCGACTCGCCGCCCACGCCGCCCTACGGCCGCGACGAGGTGCAGACCGAGTTCTTCGACGGCCCCAACAGCCGTAACATCACCATCACCGAGTTCTATTCCGAGCTCTCGAACGGGCGTGTGACGCTGCTCGGTGAGACCTTCGGCTGGGCCCGCTCTGCGCTGAGCGAGCAGCAGGTGGCTGGAAACAGCAATGGGCTCGACTCGAGCGGCCGCGTGGGCGACTTCATCCTCGAGGTGCTGGGCGCCCTCGACGACGGCAGCATCGACTGGGGCCGCTACGACAACGACGGCCCCGACGGCGTGCCCAACTCGGGCGACGACGACGGCTTCGTGGACGTGCTCGCCGTGATGCACCCCACCTCGGGAGCGGAGTGCGGCGGCAACAACAGCCACGTGTGGTCGCACAAGTGGACGCTCACGGCCGCGGCCGGCCGGGTCTACGTGACCTCGACCGAGAGCGCCGACGGCGGCCGCATCCTCATCGACGACTACACGATCCAGCCGGTGCTCAACTGCGCGGGTACCGAGATCAACGAGATCGGCGTGTTCGCGCACGAACTCGGCCACGGCTTCGGCCTGCCCGACCTCTACGCGGTGAACGGCGACCACGCGGGCATCGGGCGCTGGGGCCTGATGGGCTCGGGCTCGTGGGGCTGCGGCGGGTTGGGCTCGGGCCCCGACAAGCCCTGCCACATGTCGGCCTGGAGCAAGGTCGAGCTCGGCTGGAGCGATGTGGTCGAGCTGCCGTTCGGGGCCGACCACGGAACCGTCACACTCGACCCGGTCGAGTCGGGCGGCGCCGTGCTCAAGGTCCCCGCCGGCGACGGCTCGCGCGACTACTACCTGCTCGAGTTCCGTGACCGCGTGGGCACCGACGTGACCCTGCCCGAACCCGGCGTCCTCATCTGGCAGATCGACCAGGATCAGCTCGACGCCACCTGGTTCCGCAACAACGTCAACACCGATCCGAACCGCATGGGCGTGTGGCTGCGCC
>RFGQ01000583.1 GCA_003695865.1 Gemmatimonadota bacterium
CAGCGGGCGCGCGCGGCCGGGCTGCCGGGCGGCGCGCCCGCCCGCATGGCCCCGCCGCGTCCGGCCCGGTCCCGGCCCGTGGAACGGGCCTTCGCGGTCGGTTACCTTCGATGGTTCATGAGCGGGGGGCATGCGCCCTCCGGGGGCCTTCGATCCGACCGGGTGCGCCGTGCGTCTGGACCACATCCGCAACTTCTGCATCATCGCGCACATCGACCACGGGAAGTCGACCCTGGCCGATCGGCTGCTCGAGGCGACGGGCACGCTCGCGCAGCGTGAGATGCGCGAGCAGGTGCTCGACACCAACGAGCTCGAGCGCGAGCGGGGCATCACCATCAAGCTCCACGCGGTGCGCATGGACTACCGCGCCGCCGACGGTCGCGCGTATACGCTGAACCTCATCGACACACCCGGCCACGTGGACTTCACCTACGAGGTGTCGCGCTCGCTGGCCGCCTGCGAGGGCGCGATCCTCGTGGTGGACGCCACGCAGGGCGTGCAGGCGCAGACGCTGTCGAACCTGTTCCTGGCGCTCGACGCCGACCTGGAGATCATCCCGGTCGTCAACAAGATCGACCTGCCGGGCGCCGAGCCCGAACGCCGCCGCGACGAGGTGGCCGACCTGCTCGGCGTGGACCCCGACACGGTGCTGCTCGCCAGCGCCAAGGAGGGCGTGGGCATCGAGCCGATCCTGGAGGCCGTCGTGGCGCGGGTGCCGCCGCCCGAGGGCGACCCCGAAGCGCCGCTGCGCGCGCTCATCTTCGACTCGTTCTACGATCAGTACCAGGGGGCGGTGCCCAGCGTGCGCGTCGTCGACGGCAGCATCGAGCCGGGCATGCGCATCACCTTCGGCGCCGTCGACCAGCGCTACGAGGTCACCGAGGTGGGCTTCATGCGCCTGGGTCGCGTGGCCCGGCCCTCGCTCGGCCCCGGCGAGGTCGGCTACGTGGTGGCCGCCATCAAAGAGGTCTCGCACACCCGCGTGGGCGACACGATTCTCGACGCGGACCACCGGGCCGAGGAGCTGCTGCCCGGCTATCAGGAGGTCCGGCCGATGGTGTTCGCCGGGCTCTATCCCACCGACGCCGACGACTACGAAGACCTGCGCGACGCGCTCGAGCGCCTGAAGCTGAACGACGCCGCCCTGCACTTCGTGCCCGAGACCTCGGCGGCGCTCGGCTTCGGCTTCCGCTGCGGGTTCCTGGGGCTGCTGCACATGGAGATCGTGCAGGAGCGGCTCGACCGGGAGTTCGGTGTCGACCTGATCACGACGGTGCCCAACGTGGAGTACCACGTGCGGCTCACGGACGGTACCGACCTGGTGGTCGAGAGCCCCACGGCGCTGCCCGAGCGGGGCCGCATCGAGTGGATCGCCGAGCCCATCGTGCGGGCGCGCATCGTCTGCCCGTCGGACTTCATCGGCAACGTCCAGAAGCTGTGCCACGAGCGCCGCGGCGTGTTCCGCGACATGAACTACCTGGACCCCAAGCGGGTCGAGCTCGACTACGAGCTCCCGCTCGCCGAGATCGTGCTCGACTTCTACGACCGCCTGAAGAGCGGGACGCGCGGCTACGCGGGGCTCGACTACGAGTTCCTCGAGTTCCGCCCCGACGACCTGGTGCGCCTCGACATCCTGGTCAACGGCGATCCGGTCGACGCCTTCAGCGTCATCATCCACCGCGACAAGGCCTACGAGTACGGGCGCGACCTGGTGCGCCGGCTCAAGGACCTCATCCCGCGGCAGCAGTTCGAGGTGGCGCTGCAGGCCGCGATCGGCACGCAGGTGATCGCGCGCACCAACGTGAAGGCGCTGCGCAAGAATGTGACCGCCAAGTGCTACGGGGGCGACATCACCCGTAAGCGCAAGCTGCTCGAGCGGCAGAAGGAGGGGAAGCGCCGCATGAAGCAGGTGGGCAGCGTCGAGATCCCCCAGGAGGCCTTCCTGGCCGTGCTGAGTCTGGGGGACTCGTGACCCGCGCCGTCGGGCGCGCGTCGGTCATCCTCACCACGTACGAGCAGCCGCGCGCGCTGGACCTGGTGCTGCGCGGCTACGCGCGGCAGACGCGCCCGGACGCCGAGATCGTCGTGGCCGACGACGGCTCGGGCCCGGAAACCCGTGCCGTGATCGCCCGCGCCCGTGAGGCCGGACTCGACGTGGTGCACGTGTGGCACGAGGACCGGGGCTTCCGTAAGACCGAGATCCTCAACCGCGCCGTGCTGCGCGCTACGGGCGACTACCTGATCTTCTCGGACGGGGACTGCGTGCCACGCGAGGACTTCGTGGAGCTGCACTGCGCGCTCGCCAGGCCGGGCCGCTTCCTGAGCGGGGGCTACCTCAAGCTGCCCCGCGCCCTGAGCGAGACGCTCACCCCCGAAGACGTCGAGAGCGGGCGCGTGTTCGACGCGGCGTGGCTCAGGGCCCGCGGGTGGCGTCCGGGGCGTCGGCGCTGGCGCCTCACCCGTCGGCCGGGGCTCGCACGGGCGCTCGACGCGCTCACGCCCACGCGCGCCACCTGGAACGGGCACAACGCGTCGACCTGGCGCGAGGCGATCGAGGGCGTGAACGGATTCGACATGGACATGGGCTACGGGGGCCTCGACCGCGCGCTGGGCGAGCGGCTGGTCAACGCGGGGCTGCGCGGCCTGCAGATCCGCCACCGGGCGCCGGTGCTGCACCTGTGGCACCCGCGCCCCTACCGGAGCCCCGAGGGGATGGCCGCCAACCGGGCCCTGCGCGCCCGCATCCGCCGCGAGGGCATCGTGCGCGCTCGCGTGGGCCTCGCCGAGCTGAGGGCCGACGCCGCTTCCCCCGGGGGCGAGGTCGCGCCGTGAAGCGGCTGGGCGTGATCGGCACGCTGGTGTGGGACACGATCCACGACCGGGACGGGCGCCGCACGCCCGTCGAGGAGTGGGGGGGCATCGCCTACGGGCTCGCCGCCGCGGTGGCCGCGCTGCCCGAGGACTGGACCGTGGTGCCCGTGCTCAAGGTGGGCCGCGACCTTTCGGAGCCGGCGCTGCGCTACCTGCGCGGGCTGCCGCGCGTGGACGCCGAAGCTGCGGTGCGCATCGTGCCCGAGCCCAACAACCGCGTGGAGCTGCGCTACCAGGGCATGGAGCGGCGCTCCGAGCGCCTGCGCGGGGGCGTGCCGCCGTGGACGTGGCCCGAGCTCGCGCCGCTGGTGGCCGACCTCGACGCGCTCTACGTGAACTTCATCTCGGGCTTCGAGATGGACCTGGACGCCGCCCGCAGCCTACGGGCCGGCTACGCCGGGCCGACGTACGCCGACCTGCACTCGCTCTTCCTGGGCGTGGGCGCCGAAGGGCTGCGCGTGCCGCGCGAGCTGCCGCTGTGGAGCGACTGGCTGCGCTGCTTCGACGCGGTGCAGATGAACGAGGCCGAGTTCGAGCTGCTCGGGCGGGCGTGGGGCGACCCGTGGGCGCTCGCCGCGCACGTGGTGGGCCCCGAGCTGAAGCTGATCGCGGTCACCCTGGGCGCGCGGGGCGCGGCGTACGTGGCCGGCGCGGGCTTCGATGCCGATCCCACGCGCTGGCCCGCGACGCGCCACCAGGTGGCCGTGCCGGGAGCCACCACCAGCGCCCTGGTGCCCGCCCGCACGGTGGCCGACGAGGGCGACCCGACTGGCTGCGGCGACGTGTGGGGCGCTACCTTCTTCGCCCGTCTCCTGGCCGGAGACGGCTTCGAGCCGGCACTCCAGCACGCAAACGACATGGCCGCACGGAACGTCACGCATCGCGGGGCGGGCGGGCTGCATCTGCACCTCGCCGGCCGCCTCGCCGAGGAGGATCCCTCGTGAGCGAAGGGCGCGCCCGATGCGGGTGATCTCGCTCCCCGGCACGCTCGACTACCGCACCTCGGACCAGGTCTTCGCCGAGGTGGGCGAGGACGGCGCCGACAAGGTGATGTTCGACGCGCGCCACGTGCGCTGGGTGGACCCGCCGGGCATGGTCAACCTGCTGGCTGCCGGCACGCGGGTGCGCGACCGGCAGGGCGCCCCGCCGCACCTGGAGATGCCCGAGACCGAGGTGGCGGGCTACATGGCCCGCATGGGCTTCTTCCGCGCCGCGCAGGGCATCTTCGACTTCGAGCCGCCGCCCGCGCGCCGGGCTACGGGTGAGTCCGACGTGCTGCTCGAGGTGACGTCGATCTCGACGAACAGCGACGTGCACGAGGTCGTGGACCGTGTACAGGGCCGGGCCGGCGCCATCCTCAGCCGGGTGCTGAATTATCCCGCGAGCGCCGTCGTGCAGTTCAGCGTGATCCTGAGCGAGGTGTGTCAGAACGTGCTCGAGCACGCCGAAGGGCCGGGGTGGGTCGCCGCCCAGCGCTACAACTGGGAGCAGCGGTTGGGGCGGCGCGTGGTCGTGATCGGCGTGACCGACCTGGGCCGCGGCTTCCGGGGATCGCTGGCCGAGGAGCACTCGGGGCGCTTCGGCGACCGCTGGGGTGACGCCACGGCGCTCGAGGCCGCCTTCATCCACGGACTCACACGCTTTCCGGACTCGGGACGGGGGCAGGGGATTCAGCAGATCCGCAAGCAGGTGCGCCGCTGGAACGGGTTCATCTCGATCCGCAGCGGCACCGCCCGCATCGCCGACGTGCCCGAGTGGGACACGTCGCCCCCGCTGGAAGACGAGCTGGCGCCGTTCCCGGGGGCGCAGATCACCATCATCCTGCCCGAACGGCGTCCCGAGGATGGCTGAGCGCGGCGTGGCGCGCGTCCCCATCGACGTGGGGGGCGTGCTCAGGACGACGGTTGCGTCGCTCTACTCCCACCTGGTCACGCGGCCGACCGGCCGGGCGGTGCGGGGCGCGATCGAGCGCACGCTGGCCGAGAGCGGGGCCACCGCGCTCAGCGTGGTCGACCTGAGCGAGGTCACTGTGCTCGACTTCTCGTGCGCCGACGAGGTCGTCGCCAAGCTGTTGCTGCGCTTCCTGGGCGAGGACCGGCCCGGTGAGGCCTTCTTCGTGTTCCGGGGCGTCGGCGAGGTGCATCGCCACCCCATCGAGGAGGTGCTCGAGCGCCACGCCTTGCGGGCCGTCGTGGAAGGGCCCGACGGAGCCTTCGAGCTGCTCGGGCCGGCCGGCGAAGCGGAGCGCTTCGCGTGGGAGGTGCTGGAGCGGCGCGGGCGCATCGAGGCGTCCGAAGCGGCGCGGGTGCTGCCCGATCCGGCGCACCGCGAAGCGCTCGCCGAGCTGGCCCGGGCCCGCGTCGTCTACCGGGGTGGCCGCGAAGGGCCGTTCCTTGCGCTCAGCCGACTGATCGAGGAGACCG
>RFGQ01000584.1 GCA_003695865.1 Gemmatimonadota bacterium
CCGCGGGCCTGTTCGATCTGGGTGAGAACCGGGTCGAGGCGCTCGCCGAGAAGGTGCCCGCGCTGGCGGACGAGCGCGTGCGATGGCATATGATCGGGCATCTGCAGCGCCGCAAAGCGCCGCAACTGGTGGGTCTGCCGTGGCTGGTCCACTCGCTCGACACGGTGCGGCTGGGCGAGCGGCTCGACCGGGTGGCCCGCGAGCACGGCACGCGCTTTCGGGTGCTCGTGCAGGTGAATGCGGCCGGCGAGGCCACGAAGAGCGGCTTCGCGCCCGCCGAGGTTCCGGGGGCGGTCGAGCGGCTGAGGGCGCTCGACGGGCTGGAGCTCTGCGGGCTCATGACGATGGCGCCGTTCACCGACGACGAGGCGCTGCTGCGGCGCACGTTCGCCTGTGTGCGGGCGCTGCACGAGCGACTGCGCGAAGAGGGGGCGTACGAGGGGACGGTTCTCTCGATGGGGATGACCAACGACTTCGAGCCGGCGATCGAGGAGGGAAGCACGATGGTGCGCCTCGGCACGGCACTTTTCGGAGAGCGAACGGGATGATCGATCTCACACCGCTGGACGTGCGCAAGAAGCGCGGCGACTTCGGCAAGGGGCTGCGCGGCTACGACCCCCACGAGGTGGACACCTTCCTGGAGCTGGTCGCCGAGCGGCTCGAGGCGTTGGTGAAGGAAAACGTGCAGCTTCGCGAGCGCGCCGAACGCCTTCAGGAGCAGGTGACGCAGCTCGAGGGCCGTGAGCGCGCGGTCCAGGAAGCGCTGGTCACGGCCCAGGCCCTGCGTGAGGACACGCGCCGGCAGGCCGAGCAGGAGGCCGACCTGCTGCTGCGCGAGGCCGAAGCGCGTGCGGAACGCACCCGTGCAGAGGCGCTGGCCGCCGCGGAGCGCACCCGCGCCGAAGCGCAGGCCGCCATCGACCGGGTGATGGCCGAGGCCGAGCGGCTGCTGGCCGAGCGGGCAGGTCTGCTCGAGGATCTGGAGCGGGAGCGGAGCCGGTTCCTGAAGGCGTTCCGCTCGCTCGTGGAGCGCGAGTTGCACGCGGTCGAAACCGAGGAGGCCCGCCCGGCCCCCGACGTGCACGCGTTCGCGCTCCCCTCCGCGCGGCCGGTGATCCCGCCGGTCGCGGAGGTCGTGCCCGCGC
>RFGQ01000585.1 GCA_003695865.1 Gemmatimonadota bacterium
CACCAGCCCGCGGGACAGACCCGGCGCGGGCGCAAGCGCCATGCCGGCCAGGGTGACGCCCAGGAACAGCGAGCCGCTGTCGCCCATGAACACCCGGGCCGGCGGATAGTTGTGTACGAGGAAGCCGATGAGCGCCCCCATCAGCGAGAACGCGATCACGGCCAGCTCGGCCTGCCCCTCGAGCCCGAACGTGACGCCCATGAAGCCCGCGGCGATCGCGCCCACGCCGCCCGCAAGCCCGTCCATGTTGTCGAGCAGGTTGAGCGCGTTCGTGACCCCCACGAACCAGAGCAGCGAGATGGCCACGTCGACCACGTACACGCCGGTGAGCCACACGCCGATACCGCTGGTGATGAGCAGCGCGGCGGCGGCGATCTGACCGACGAGCTTGGTGACCGGGCGCACCTGCACCTGATCGTCCACCAGTCCCAGCAGGAACATGCCGGTGGCGGCCAGCAGGATGGCCATGTGCGGCGCGAGCGGAAGCACGGCCCGCGCCGGGGGGTCCATCCAGCCGGCCGGGTGCGCGCCGAAGGCGATGGCCAGCGCAACGGCACCGCCGAAGCCGATGAAGAGCGGGGCTCCGCCCACCGCCGGCGTGGGCCTGCGATGCCAGCGATCCTCGCGCGGGTCGCTCACCCGGCCCCGGCGCAGCGCCAGGGTGCGCGCGAGCGGCGTCAGGGCCACCGTCGCGACCGCGGCGAAGGCCGGGAAGAGGATCGACATGACGGTGAGGCTCACGGAGACTCCCGTCCCGCGGGGGCGCACGCGGCCGCGCGCCTGGAGCGCGACCGACGAATCGTGAAGAAGCTGTAAGCCGTGGGCACGCCCGGCAAGCACGCCGTTCGCGGGTGTGTCCGCGGCCCGCAGGGTCGGGCGTGGGCCGGCTCGACCCCGCGGCCCATCGCTCGCGGCCGGGCGCGTCCCGTGCGCGGGGCGCCCCTCAGCGCAGAGCCTCCCGCAGCGCCCGCGCCAACGCGTCGGCCGCGACCGGCACCGAGTAGTCGCGCTCCACGAGCGCGCGCCCGGCCCGGCCGAGGGCCCGCGCGCGCGCCGGGTCGCCACACACGACCTCCACGGCCCGCGTCCAGTCTTCGGGGGTCCGCGCCTGGAAGCCGGTCTCGCCCTCGCGCACGATGCGGGCCAGCACCCCAACGGGCGAGGCGATCGCGGGCACGCCGCAGGCCAGATACTGCAGCGCCTTGAATCCGCACTTGCCCCGAGTCCAGGGGTCGTCGGGAAGCGGGTAGAGGCCCGCCCGGAGCCCGTGGAAATGCGCCACCTCGCGCTCGGGCGTCCACCGTTCGAAGACCACGTCGAGCGCCTCGGGCACGCCCTCGGGCGGCCGGTTGCACACGACCCGCAGGCGGAAGGGCGTGCGCCGGCGCGCCTCGACCAGGGTCGGGTAGAGGTCGGCCAGGTAACGGAGCGTGGAGTGCGTGCCGACCCAGCCGAGCGTGGGTGGATCGCCGGCGTCCGTGGCTTCGGTCGTGGGGCCCGGGGTGGCCTCGGCCCCGCCGGCCCCGTCCTCGGGGTCGCCGCCGGGCACCCCGGCCTTCTCCCCGGCCGCCGGCCGGAAGCGCTCGGTGTCGACCACGGTCGGCACGATGTGCACCCCCTGCCCGCTCCCCCGCTCGGCGCGGGCGTACTCGGCCAGATGGTCGTTGCCCGCCAGCACCACGTGCGCCCGCCGCACCAGGG
>RFGQ01000586.1 GCA_003695865.1 Gemmatimonadota bacterium
CCGCGGGCCGGGCGTTGGGCGACGCGCCGGTCGCATCGGATTCGCGGGCGGCGCACACCGCGGACGCCCCGCAGCCGGATGCGCCACCGGTGTCCGGCCCGGCGCCGGCCGCCGCCCGCAGCGGAGCGGGAGAGGGCTCATGAGCGAGTTCGCCGTCGCGCTCGACGTCGCCTCGCAGGACGAGGCGCTCGCCCTGGTCGACCGTATCGGCGAGGCGGGCGACTTCTACAAGGTGGGCCTCGAGCTGTACACGCGGGCCGGCCCCGACGTGGTGCGCGCGCTCACCGGCCGCGGCAAGCGCGTGTTCCTCGACCTCAAGCTGCACGACATCCCCCATACCGTGGCGCGGGCCGTCGAAGCCGCGGCCGCGCTGGGGGTGGAGCTGCTGACGGTTCACGCGGCCGGCGGAGAAGCGATGCTGCGGGCGGCGGCCGAGGCGGCCGGCGAGGAGGTGCGCGTGGTCGGTGTGACGGTGCTCACGTCGCTGACCGTCGACGACCTCGAGGCCGCGTGGGGCCGCACGCCCCAGTCGCTGCGCGAAGAAGCCGTGCGTCTTGCGGGCCTCTGCCGCGAAGCCGGCCTGGCGGGCGTCGTCGCTTCGGCGTTGGAGGCGCGCCCCATCAAGCGGCTGGTCGCTGCCGACCTGCTCGTGGTGACGCCGGGCATCCGGCCGGCCGGTGCCGACACGCACGACCAGGCGCGCGTGGCCACGCCCGCCGAGGCGGTGGCGGCCGGATCGGACGTCCTCGTAGTGGGGCGCGCCGTCACGCGCGCGGACGACCCGGCCGCCGCGCTCGCAGCGCTGCGGGCCGAGGTGGACGCCGTGGAGGCCGCGCCGTGAGCCCGGGAGGAAGTGTCCCCGTGCGGAGGGCCTTCCCCCCGGGCCGGGCTCGGGCGGTGCTGGCCGCGGCCGCGGCCGCGCTCGCGCTCGTGGTGGGGGCGCCGGCGGCGGCCTCGGGTCAGGATGCCATGGCGACGCTCGAGGCGGCCGCCCGCGGGTTCGCGGCGAGCTGGCGGGCTCCCGACGCCGGCGCCCTGCGGGACCACCTGGCCGGAGAGGTCCGGCTCGATCTGCCCGGTGGGGTCTTCCCGATGGTGAAGGCGCACCAGGCGGGAGCGGAACTGGCGGGACTGCTGCGCGCCCGGGCCACGCGGTCCTTCACGCCGGTGCGCGTCGCGCTGAGCGACGGCGACGACACCCGAGGCTTCGCCGAATACCGCTGGGCCTGGGGCAGCGCCGCCGCCTCGCAGTCGATCGTGTTCGTGGCCTTCCGCCGCGACGCCGGGGGCTGGCGCGTGGAAGAGATCCGCGTGCTGCGGTAGTTTGTTGGCTCCGCGGCCGGGTGGCCTCGCCTTCCCGGCCGGCGTCCCGGTCCCCCTCGCTCGAGAGCCATGGCCCTGCGCCTGCACAACACCCTGACGCGTTCCGTCGAGCCGTTCGAGCCGCTCGACCCGCCGATCGTCCGCATCTACGGCTGCGGACCGACGATCTACGCCTACCCGCACATCGGCAACTACCGGAGCTTCCTGGTCTACGACCTCGTCCACCGGTACCTCGACTGGCGCGGCTACGACGTCCGTTTCGTGGTGAACCTGACCGACGTCGACGACAAGACGATCGAGGGCGCGGCCGCCTCGGGCGTGTCGCTGCGGGAGTTCACCGAGCCCTTCGGACGCGCGTTCCTCGAAGACGCCGAGACGCTCGGGGTGCGCCCCTTCGACGCCTATCCGCGGGCCACCGAGTACATCGGGCCGATGATCGGCTGGATCCGCAAGCTCGAGGAAAGAGGCCTGGCCTACGCCGCCGACGACGGCTCGGTCTACTTCCAGATCTCGGCCTTCCCCGGCTACGGAAGGCTTCGCGGGCTCGATCCCGACCAGCTCCGGGTGGGGGCGCGCGTCGCCGTGGACGAGTACGACAAGGAAGACGCGCGCGACTTCGTGCTGTGGAAGGCGGCGCGCGCGGTCGACG
>RFGQ01000587.1 GCA_003695865.1 Gemmatimonadota bacterium
CCGAGCCCGGCGACGGCGCGGCCGGCACGATCCGGACGCCGTCCTCCGGCCCGGCCGGAAGGGCGTCGGCAGCCGGCCCCGGCGCGGGCGCGCCGGGCGGCGTCCACCATGCGCGGAATCCATCCGTGCCGCTCACGGCGATCCTCGCGTGTGGGAGGCGGCGGTGAGCAGGTGCTCGGCCGCCAGCGAACACCCCCGGGGCTCGGCGCCGGCCGCGCGGCCGAGCAGGCGGAAGCCGCCCCCTTCGAGGGCCATCCCCTCGTCCTGGGTCAACACGGCGAGGGCCGAGTGCGCGTTCGCCAGGTCGACGTGGCAGAGCAGGCCGCGCCGACCGGCCGGCAGCGGCTCGAGCGTGTGCGGATCGAGCACGCGCGTGCGCGTCCAGGGCGGTCCCACGTGGAAGCGCTCGCTCACGGGCCCGCACCGGGTCTCCGCGGGTTCGTAGAACTGCGAGAGCAGTTCGGTCATGCCGTACTCGTTCACGATCTCGCTCTCCGGCAGACCCGTCACGCCCGCGAGGCCCCGGTAGAGCTCGGCGCGCGGCACTTCGCGCGAGCGACCCTTGAAGCCGCCCGTCTCCAGGATGCGCGACCCCTGCGGCAGCGAGCACGTCCAGCCGTGTGCCGCACAGGCGTCCATCCAGTGCACGAACGCGAACGCCGTGCCGGCGAGCAGTACGGGCGCCCCCTCGGCGCAGGCCTCCTCGAGCGCCGCCCGGACCCCGGCCTCGTCGAGCGATCCTGCGGCGTCGACGAAGCAACGCGCCGGACCGTCTCCCAGCACCTCGGCGATCTCGCCGACCATCCACGCGAGCGAGGAGTCGAGCACCCGCTGGCGATCGGGCAGCAGCGCGACCACGCGCGGCCGCACCCCTGCGGGGAGCAGGCGCACGCGCGCATGCGTGAGGGCCGCGGCGCGATAGAGCGCCAGGTCGGCCACGTGATGCTCTCCGCGGCGCTCGCGTCCGCCCGTCGTGCCCGAGGTGCGAAAGACCCGCTCGGCCCGTGCCGCCGCGGGGGCGAGCACACGCACGTCGCGGAAGGCGGAGACGGGCACGGGCGGGATGCCGGTCCAGGCGAAATCACCCTCGGGATCGAGACCCCGCAGCCGTGCGAAGCCGGCGTGCAGCGGACTCTCGCGACACTGCGCGCGGAACAGCGCCACCGCCCACTCGCCGAAGCCGCCGTCGGTCCACGACCCGGGCTCCTCGAACGCCCGGGTCAGTTC
>RFGQ01000588.1 GCA_003695865.1 Gemmatimonadota bacterium
CGTCTCGCGTGTCGACGGGGGACCCGTCCGCCGGGCGCACCGAGACCAGAAGCGGCGCGCTTCCGCCGTCGGCGTCGATGCGCTCGAGCGCGCTGCGGATGGGGCCGTCGGCGTCGAAGTAGGTGAGCAGCCCCGGGTCGGTTGCGAGCCGTGGCAGTCCGGCCGCGAGCCCCACGAGCGCGAGCGCCAGCGCGGCGAGCAGGGGGCGGCGGCCGGGCCGGGCCACACGCGCGGGGGGTGTGGCCGGATCGGTCACGTCGGGCACGAGCTCGTCCTCGACGTGTGCACCCCCTTCTCGGCTGGCGGGGAAGAACGCGGGAAAGGCCCCGTAGGCGCACGCGAACGCCACCAACGTACCGACGGCGCCGGCCCAGCCGAGCTCGCGCAGCGGCCGGGCGTCGGCGAGCAGCAGCGAGAGGAAGCCCAGCAGGGTCGTAAGCATGGCCCAGAACGAGCCTTCGACCGTGGTCCGAACCGCAGCGTGGGCGTCCCAGGCGTGCCGCCGCCCGCCGGCCGTCAGGAAGACCGTGTGCGAGAGGGCCAGCACGAACACGATCGTGATGAGGTTTGCGGTCAGCAGGCCGATCGCGCCGCCCGTCAGCCGCACCAGCAGCAGTGTGATCGACGCGGCCAGCAGGCCGGTCACATAGGTGCCGGCCACCAGCCGGGCGCTGCGCTGAACGACCGCAGTCACGAGTCCGAAGAGCACGAGCGCGGCCAGCGTGAACACGGCGAGGTCTCGGGTGAGGTTGCGGCGAATCTGCTCCACGATCACCGGCACCCCCGACACGGCGAGATCCAGGTCGCCGTCACGGTGGTCGGCCAGGACCGCCTCGAGCGCGGGCACGAGCGCGCGGCCGTCGCGACCGTCGGTGGTGGCGACGAGGTTGGTCACCGCGGAGTCTTCCGTGAGCAGCAGGCGTCGCCAGAGCGGACTCCGCTGCGCGTCTTCGGTGACGACGCTGTAGACCCTCTCGATCCCGGGCACGCCGGCCAGCGCGTCGGTCAGCGCGCGCAGCCGCCGACGTCCGCTCTCGGTCGCGGGGTCGGCGCCGGCCGCTCGAACCAGGATCTGTTCCGGCGCCGGGAAGCGGCGGGCGAGTTCGCGGGAGTCGGCGATCTGGGGATCGTTCTCGGCGAAGAAGAAGTCCTGCTCGACCCGGGGGGTCAGGTCGACCCAGCGCACCACTGCAGCCGTAGCGGCCGCGGCGGCCAGCGTCCAGAGCAGGCGTGCCCGTCCCTGTCGGGCGGGTGGGAACATCGAGGCGCCTCCGGCGGTGTTAGGGTCCGGTGTTCGTCGCCGGCTCGGACCCGGCGGGCCGCACGGTGCGGTTCACCGGGGTCCCGCTTTCGACCCAAGACGGGGGTGTTCGGTGTTTCGTTTCCTCGCTCGCACGCGGACCCTTTCGATCGGGGTCGTCCTTCTTGCGGCCGCGGCCGCGATGCCCGCGCCGGGCCGCGGCCAGCAGGCCGAGGTGGAGGCGGCCGTCAGGGAAACCCTCGCCGCCTGGAAGGCCGGCGACTTCGAGGCCTTCGCCACGTTCTACCACCCCGATGCACGCGGCTTCTTTCTGGACGGCGGCGCGCTCCTGCGCGGGTTCAACGTGGCGGCCCTGCAGGCGGCCTACAACACGGGGTTCCGCGCCGAGCTCGAGCTGCGCGAGCTCGACGTTGCGGTGTTCGGGTCGTCGGCGATCAGCGCGGCGCTGCTCGACGGCACGCTCACGCTGCCGTCGGGCGACGTGATCGACGGAACGTGGCGCTACACCGAGACGCGGGTCACCCGCGACGGCCGCTGGCAGATCGTCCAGTATCACTTTTCCCGCTTCGAGCCGCTGCAGGGGGGCTGACGCCCAGCGGGTGCGCGCTCCGGCCGAGTGCCTCAGCCGGCCGGATGCGGGCGCTTCACGATCTTTCCGCCCTGAACGACCCAGGCCACACGCTCGGTGGCCGTGATGTCATCCAGCGGGTTGCCGGGCACGGCCACCAGATCGGCGAGGCGGCCGGGCTCGATGATGCCGCGGTCGTCCTTGCCGAGCAGATCCGCCGCATAGAGCGTCGCGGTGCGCAGCGCTTCGAGCGGAGACATCCCCAGCCGGACCAGCACCTCGAACTCCTTGGCGTTCTCCCCGTGCGGATAGACGGCCGCGTCGGTACCGAAGGCGATCTTCACGCCAGCGGCAATGGCCCGGCGCAGGCTCTCGCGGGCCTGCGGCAGGACCGTCTCGGCCTTGGCCCGCACGGGAGGTGGCAGCACGTCGAGCGGAATGCGTTCGGCCAGGTAGGTGGTCGGGACCAGGTAGGTGCCGTGCTCCTTCATGAGTTCGATCGCTTCGTCATCCAGGATCGAACCGTGCTCGATCGATGCGACGCCCGCCCGCACGGCGGCCTTGATGCCCTCGGTGCCGTGCGCGTGGGCCGCGACCTTCACACCGTGGCGGGCGGCCTCGTCGACCATGGCCTTAAGCTCTTCGAAGCTGTACTGCTGGGCGCCCACCGGGCCCTCGAACGACAGCACGCCGGCCGTCGCGCAGGTCTTGATGACCTCCGCCCCGTGCTTGATCTGATACCGGACGGCCTTGACGACCTCCCAGGGGCCGTCGGCGATGCCGTCTTCGGGGCCGGTCTCGAGCACGCCCGGAGCGAACCCGGTGATGTCGCAGTGCCCGCCGGTGATGCCGAGCGTGTTACGCGAGGGGACGACCCTGGGAGAGAGCACCTCGCCGCGCTCCTGGGCGTGTTTGAGCGCGACCGTGGCGTCGCCGCCGAAGTCCCGAACCGTCGTGAACCCCGCCATGACGGTGATGCGGGCGTAGTGCGCCGCGTGGAACGCCTGGTCCGCGAGCGTCTCGGTGACGGGCGCCGTGAACGAGTTGGGCCCGAGCTGGCCCGCCAGGTGCGTGTGCAGGTCCATGAACCCGGGCAGCAGCGTCACGTCGCCCATGTCGACCACCTCGACACCGCTCGGAAGCCGGGCCGGATTGACGGCCGCGATGCGATCGCCCTCTACGAGCACGGTCACGTCGGTGAGCATCTCCCCCGAACGCACGTCGAGCATACGCGCGGCGTGGAAAGCCCGGGTCGACTGGGCGTGGCCGGACGAGGGTGCGCCGAGCACGAGAGCGAGTGCGCAAGCGAGCGTGGGCAGGTGCGCGAAGCGGTCCATGGTGGCCTCTCCGATTGACGCGTTCTCGAGGGGAGGGCGCTACGCCCCCTCCGGGAGCGCGGCTCCTCCGCAACCCCCGGTCGGCCGCCAAAGTAGGGAAGGCGCCGGCGATGCGCGAACGCCCCGGCTGGCGGCGGATGCGGCTATTGCCCGCTCTTCGCGCCCGGGTCTATGATGGGACGTCCGTGGCGGCGCGGAACTCGCTGGTGCGTCCGCCCGTCCCGCTGTCCCCAACGGTCGAGCCCATGGAGCTGATGCGAGACCAGGCCGTGATTCGAGACGACCTCACCGGCCTGGCGAACGAGTGGTACTTCCACCTCATCTTCGACTTCGCGTTCACGCTCGGCGACCGCGATATTCCCATGACGCTCGCGCTCTTCGAACTGGACGGCCTCGAGGCCTTCGCGGAGCGGAAGGGTCGCAAGGCCCGTGAGGCGGCGCTCAAGGGGTTCGGCACCATCTTCGCTCAGGTCACGCGCCAGACCGACGTGACCGCACGGTACGGCGACTACCGCTTCGCGTGCCTGCTCATGGTGTGCAACCTGCAGGGCGCCTTCGTGTTCGCCGACCGCATCCGTGCCGCCGCCGAGGCGCTTACGGCCGAGACGGGACTGACCCTGAGCGTGGGTCTGGCGCACTACACGCGTGACTACGCGACCCGCGAAGACCTGCTCGACGCGGCCCACCGCGCCCTGCTGGCGGCGAAGGCCGCGGGCGGCAACACGGTGAAGCTTCCCGACGACTACGAAGAGACCGGTATTGTCTGGGAGCCCGTGGGGCCCGACCCGGTGTGAAGGAATCTTAAGAGTCCCTCGGGTTCATCCGAGCGTGAAAACGGCCGACGCTGCCGGATAAGGGCGAGACCCGCTTCCGCGTCCACGGGGGGGCGTCGAGAGCGCCGAGGAGCACGGCCTGAGGGGGACCCGCCCGTCGAGCCAGCGAGGTGACGACCATGGCCCATCGTACGCA
>RFGQ01000589.1 GCA_003695865.1 Gemmatimonadota bacterium
GGCCGCCCGCCAGGCGTACACGAGCAGCGGGGCCGAACACCGCGCGCGCCAGGCCCAGCGCACGCCACTCGGCCGCCCGCACCGACCAGGCGCGCTGCTCGCGGTCGTGCGGACCGGGCTGCACCCATGCGCGGGGCGAGGCTTCGCGGTCCGCGCCGCCGGCGGGCCGGGGATCGAACCAGGCGCTCACGCGTCCTCCATGGGACGGCCGGGCGGCGGCGCGGCGGCCGCGTGGGCCGTGCCGTCGGTGCCGCCGGCGTCGCCGTCCTCGTAGGGCAACTCGACCACGAGCCCGTCGTGAGCCACGACGGCCGCCGGGTACAGCGCGCGGGCCTCCTGCTCGAGCGGGCCGGGGTCGTCGGAGTAGCGGGCCGAGATGTGCGTGAGGATGAGGCGGCGCGCGTGGGCGCGCACGGCGACGTCGGCGGCGTCGCGCGCGGTGGCGTGGTGGGTCTGGCGGGCGCGATCCGCCTCGTCGGCGCCGAAGGTGGCCTCGTGGATCAGCAGCGCCGCGCCACGGGCGGCCTCGATCACCGCGTCGCACGGCTCGGTGTCACCCGAGATCACCACGCGGCGTCCCGGGCGGGGCGGGCCCACCACGTCGTCGGGCCGCACGGTCCGGCCCTCGACCTCGACGGCTTCGCCCCGGTGCAGTCGACCGAACAGGGGGCCTTCGGGCACCCCCAGCTCGCGCGCCCGCTGCACGTCGAAGCGCCCCAGGCGGTCGTCCTCGACCAGGGCGTATCCGTTGGCGGGTGTGCCGTGGCGCACCGCGAGCGCCTCGATCCGGTATCTGTCTCGACGGACCGCCTCGCCGTGGGCGAGTTCGCTCACGTGCACCGGGAACGAGACCCGGTCGACCCCCAGGCCCACGGCACGTCGCAGCACGCGCTCCGAGCCTGCCGGCCCGAAGATGCGCAGGGGATCGGTGCGTCCCTGCAGCGCCATCGTGCGCAACAGCCCGGTGAGTCCCAGAAAGTGGTCGGCGTGCAGGTGGGTGATGAAGATGTCGCGGACCGCGAAGCCCGTCTGAAACCGCATCATCTGCCGCTGGGTCCCCTCGCCGCAGTCGACCAGCATCAGATCGCCTTCGCGCTGGAGCGCGAGGGCGCTGACGTTGCGGCGCACCGTGGGGCGCGCCGCGCAGGTGCCGAGAAAGGTGACGCGGATCATGGGGCGTTCGGGTGCGCGCGGGTCTGCGGGGCTTCTGGATCCGGAGGGAAGGTAGCGTCGCCCCCTACCGGAACAAGGTGGCCCGCTCGCTCAGAATACGCGCGCCTGCACCTGCAGGGTGCGCCCCGGACGCGGCAGCCCGCACTGATCGAGGACCGCCGCGTCGGTCACGTTCTGCACCCGCACACTCGCGTCCAGCGTCGAGAAAGGGCCACGACCCAGGCGGAAGAAACGCCGCAGCCCCAGGTCCAGCGACGAGGCGTCGTCCAGACGGCGCAGCCCACCCGCGTCGCTGTCCAGGCAATACTGCGTCCCCAGATACCCGAACTCACCGGTGCCCATGATGCCCGCCGCGAGCCGGGTCGCCACGCTGAACGATCCGGTGAGGTCTGGCTCGTACTCGGGACGGGTGCGGTCGCCACGGGCGTCGAACTGCCAGACGCTCTGCCAGGTGAGGTCGGCCGCGTACGAGAAGCGCCGCCACGTGCCCGAGGTCAGGACCTCGAGCCCCAGCGCGCGCACGCGATCCTGGTTGACCCGTTGCCGTTTGCGACCCTCGGGTGTGTCGACGCTCACCCGCACGATGCCGTCGGAGAGCACCTGACGGAACCCGACCACCTGGATGTCGTGGCCTCCGTGGTGGAGCGTGAACCCCAGCTCGGCGCCCACCATGCGCTCGGGGCCCAGGTCGGGATTCGGCAGAAAACGGCCCAGGGCTCCCGAGTAGAGCTCCCGCAACGACGGGAAGCGCACTCGCCGGCTGAGGCCTCCGTGCACGCGGAGCTCGTCGGAGAGCAGCGTCGACAGCCCCACCCGTGCGCCCCAATCCCACAGGCGCTCGACCGGCGGCTTGTCGCCCGTCTCGGGTGTGTCGGATCCGTCCACGGCCACACCGAACGTGAGGCGGGTGCCCTTCGTACCGGGTAGCCCGAGCAGCGCGTCGCCGCGAACGTCCAGTTCGGTGGCCAGGCTCCACAGCCGCTGGCGGAAAGCGTTGCGTCCGCCCGGCATCAACACCTCGTCGTGCGATACGTCTCCGTAGGTGAGCGCGGCCCGCAGATCGGCCCGCTCCCCCACGCTGTGGTCGCCCAGCAGGCGCAGCGTGAGCGTGCGGTCGTCGCCCTCCTCCGTTTCGGTGACCGTGCGGTAGTCGAGGTCGTCGAACGACTCGATCGTGAACGAGCCCACGTCGATGCCGACCGCCGCTTCGAGATCGCCACGCCCCCACCCCGTATCGCGCAGGCCCGTCCCCGCCGAAACGGCCGCGACGAGGCGCTTCTGGTCGGGATAGCGCCACAGCCTCGGGTCCGACTCGTGGAACTCGGGCGGCACCCCGCGCTCCGCTGCGAAGCCCGATACCGAGGTCGAGAACCAGGCGCCTGAATCCCGCTGATAGCGTGACGCGAAGAAGGCGTCGATCTTGCGCACGTCCGAGTTGCGACGGAGTGCGCCGTCTCCGGCGAGGAGCGCGCGCTGAGCGGCGTCCTCGAGAGTGAGGTCGGGCAGCGGTACGCCGGGCCGGTCTCTGAAGCCCACGCCGGCACGCACCAGCCACTCCCCCGCCCCGACCTCCTCGAGGCGGCCC
>RFGQ01000590.1 GCA_003695865.1 Gemmatimonadota bacterium
CGCCATGGCGAGCGCCACGCCGGTGTTGCCGCTGGTGGCCTCGACGATCACCCCGCCCGGCTTCAGCACCCCTTCGCGCTCGGCCGCCTCGATCATGGCCAGGCCGATGCGGTCCTTCACCGATCCGCCCGGGTTGAGGAACTCGCACTTGCCGTACACCGTCCCCGGCACGCCGCGCGTGACGCTGTTCAGCCGTACGAGCGGCGTCCAACCGACCGCCTGGTACACGTTGTCGTAGGGGCGCGTGTTCCTCGCTTCCATCGCCTCGGAGCCTCGCTCGAACGCAGGGTCGTGGAGCCGCGGCCTCGGCGGGCCGTCGGCGTGAGCGCCTGAAACAAAAAACCCCCGCCGCCCTCTGGAAAGGGCCACGGGAGCGGGAGGTGTGCGGCCGCGGGACCGGAACGTGTGCGGCCGCGGGAGCGGAACGTGTGCGGCCGCGGGAGCGGGAGCCGTGCGGCCGCGGGCACCGGTGGCCGGCCCGCGCGAGTGGTCGCGGGCGTCCGTGGCCGGCCCGCGCGAGGCGAAGGGGGTCAGGCCCGCCCGGGCCCCCGCCCTGCCCTGCGTCCCGGGCGCGCCTCCAGGGTCCTCAGCGACGGCGGTCTCGCTTGGAGAAGTGCACGGGCACGTGGGCCCACACGCGGATGCGCTTGTCGCCGCGCCGCGCGGGGCTGAAGCGCATGTCGCGCGCGCCGCGCACCGCGGCCGAGTCGAACGCCGCGTGCCCGCTCGACTCGAGGACGAGCACGCTGTCCACCTCGCCCAGCTCGTTCACGCGCACCTTGAGCAGACAGCGCCCCTCGATGTCCTGATCCCAGAGCTCGACCGGATAGTCGATGGTGAGCGCCGACGCGAGCGGCGCGGGGCTCTGGATCTCGCGGTCGCCGGAACAGCCGTGCAGCACCGGCGTCAGCGCCAGCGCGGCCCAGATTCCGGCCGTGGTTCGACTCAACGTCCCTCCTCCGCTTCGGGCCCGGCGGCACCCGGCTCGCCCCGCGCCTCGGCCCGCAGTTCGGCCAGCAACACGAGCGCCTCGAGCGGCGTCAGGCGTTCGGGATCGAGCGCACGCAGACGCGCCACGACGGGATGCTCCGCCACCTGGAAGATGGAGAGTTGGTCGGGCGGCGGCTCGGCCGCGGGCCGATGCCTTCCGCGCCGCCCCAGGCCCTCCCCACCCCCCGAGTGTGTTCCCTCCAACTCGACCAGAAGTTCCCTGGCGCGCGCGATCACCTCTTCGGGCAGGCCGGCCAGACGTGCCACCTGGATGCCGTACGAGCGGTCGGCGCCTCCCTCCTCGAGGCGGCGCAGGAAGACGATGTCGTCGCCCACCTCGCGCACCGCCACGTTCATGTTGCGCACCCGCGGCAGCAGATCGCCGAGCTGGGTGAGCTCGTGGTAGTGCGTGGCGAAGATCGTCTTGGCGCCCACGTGCTCGTGCAGATGCTCGGTCACCGCCCAGGCGATGGACACGCCGTCGTAGGTCGAGGTGCCCCGTCCGATCTCGTCGAGCAGGATCAGCGAGCGCTCTCCGGCGCCGTGGATGATGGCCGCCGTCTCGTTCATCTCGACCATGAAGGTCGACTCGCCGCGGGCCAGGTTGTCGGAGGCGCCCACGCGCGTGAAGATGCGGTCGCACACGGCCAACCGCGCGTGGTCGGCGGGCACGAAGGAGCCGATCTGCGCGAGCAGGTGGATCAGCCCCACCTGGCGCAGCACGGTGCTCTTGCCCGCCATGTTGGGCCCCGTGAGGATCACGATCGAGCGGGCCTCGTCGAGCACCAGGTCGTTGGGGATGAAGCGCTCGGCGGGCATCATGGTCTCGACCACCGGATGGCGGCCGGCCCGGATCTCGGACGCGAACCCGGTGTGCACCTCGGGACGCACGTAGCGGCGGCGCTCGGCCACCTCGGCCAGCGCGGCGAGCACGTCGACCACCGCCGTGCGCTCGGCGGCGTCCTGCACGCGCGCCACTTGCTCGGTCACGCGGCGGCGCACCTCGGCGAAGCGCTCGGCCTCGAGCTGCGCGATGCGGTCCTCGGCGCCGAAAACCTTCTCTTCCCACTCCTTGAGCTCGGCCGTGAAGTAGCGCTCGGCGTTGGCCAGCGTCTGCTTGCGCACGTAGTCGTCGGGCACGCGCTCGAGGTTGGCGCGCGTGACCTCGATGTAGTAGCCGAACACCTTGTTGAAGCCGACCTTCAGCGAGGCGATACCCGTGCGCTCGCGCTCGCGCGTCTGGAGCTGTGCGATGAAGTCACGCGCGCCGTCCCTGGCCTGGCGCAGCTCGTCGAGTTCGGCGTCGAAGCCGGCGCGGATGAAGCCGCCCTCCTGCAGCGTGGCCGGCGCATCGGGGTCGATCGCCGCCTCGATCAGCTCGCGCACGTCCCCCAGCAGGTCGACGCCGCCGGCCCGTTCGGCCAGCAGCTCGCTGGCGGCCTCGCGGCCGACGTCGCGCAGCGCGGGCAGCGCCGCCAGCGAGCGCGCGAGCGCCAGCAGGTCGCGAGGCCCCACGCGCCCCGACCCCAGCTTGCCGGCCAGGCGCTCCAGATCGCTCACCCCCGCGAGCGCCTGGCGGACGCGGCGCCGCAGCTCGGGATCGCCGTGCAGCTCGGCCACGGCCTCCTGGCGGGCCCAGATGGCCGGTGCGTCGACGAGCGGATGCAGCACCCAGCGCCTCAGCATCCGCGCGCCCATGGGCGTGCGGGTCTGGTCGAGCACCGACAGCAGGGTGCCGCCCTCCACGCCGGCGCGCAGCGGCTCGACCAGCTCCAGGTTGCGGCGCGTCATGTCGTCGAGCAGCATCACCGACCCGCGCCGCACGATGCGCGGCGGCCGCAGGTGCTCGACCCCCGCGGGGCGGATCTCGCTCAGATAGCCGAGCAGCCCCCCGGCGGCGCGGACCAGGTCGCGGTCGGCCTGCTGGAAGCCGAACCCCTCGAGCGAGCGCACCCCGTAGCGCCGGCGCAGCTCCTCGGCGGCCGGCTCGGCGTCGAACAGCCAGTCGTCGCGAGCGGTGCGCACCGCCTGCTCGTCCACCCGGTCGAGCCCGGCGAGCGCAGCCTCGCCCTCGAGCACCGACCGGGGCAGCAAAAGTTCGGAGGGCTCGATGCGGGCGAGCTCGGCGCCCAGCTCCGCGCGCGGAACCGACTGCACGACCAGTTCGCCGGTCGAGAGGTCGAGCGCCGCGAGCGCTACGGGGCCGTCGTCCGGCGCCGGCACCAGCGCGACCAGAAAGTTGTTGCGCTCGGCGCTCAACAGCGCGTCGTGGAGCGCCGTGCCCGGCGTGACCGTCTCGACCACTTCGCGGCGCACGATCCCCTGCGCTTCGGCCGGGTCCTCGACCTGCTCGCAGATCGCCACGCGCTTCCCCATGCGCACGAGCCGGGCCAGGTACTCGTCGAGCGCCTTGACCGGCACCCCCGCGAGCGGCACGCGCGCCGCCGCGCCGTTGTTGCGCGACGTGAGCGTGAGCCCCAGCAGGCGGGCGCCC
>RFGQ01000591.1 GCA_003695865.1 Gemmatimonadota bacterium
ATCATACGCCCCGGCGAGTTTCACCCACACCCGGCGCAGTGCTCGCGGATCCAGCCTTCAACCAGGTCCTGGAGCTCCGCCGGCAGCGCCAGGAGCACCGCCGCGGCCCGCCAATCCCGGCACGCGGACGCCATGTCCCCGGCGCCTGCGGCCACACCGCCCCGCAAAAAGTAGGCACGTGCCACCTGTTCCGCCGGGGCGCCCTCGAGCTCGATCGCCGCGGTGCAGTCCGCGATCGCCCCCTTGTCATCCCCTGACTGTCTACGCTCCTCGCCGCGGTTGACGTAGGCCCGGGCGACATCATCCAATGGGACGCCCTCCAGCTCGATCGCCGCTGTGCAGTCCGCGATCGCACCCTCGTGATCCCCCGACTGTCCACGCGCGAAGCTGCGGTTGACGTAGGCCATGACGACATGCTTCTTCGGGGCGCCCTCCATCTCGATCGCCGCGGTGTAGTCCTCGATCGCCCCTTCGTGATCCCCCGACTTGGCGCGTGTAGCGCCGCGGGTGGTGTGGGCCCGGGCAACCTCATACAAAGGGGCACCCTCCCGGTCAATCACCGTGGTGCAGTCCTCGATCGCCCCCTCGTCATCCCCCGACTCGCCGCGCACCGCACCACGAGTGACGTAGGCCTTGGCAACCAGTTCCGCCTGGGCGCCCTCGAGCTCGATCGCCGTGGTGCAGTCCTCGATCGCCCCCTCATAATCCCCCGACTCGCCGCGCGCCGCGCCGCGGGTGACGTAGGCCTGGGCGACCTGCTTCGCCGGGGCGCCCTCCATCTCGATCAACGCGGTGCAGTCCTCGATCGCCCCCGCGAAATCCCCCGACTCGCCGCGCGCGAAGCCGCGGTTGACGTAGGCCTTGGCAACCAGTTCCGCCGGGGCGCCCTCAAGCTCGATCGCCGCGGTGCAGTCCGCGATCGTCCCCTTGCCGTCCCCCGACTCGCCGCGCACCAAACCGCGGTAGACGTAGGCCAGGGCGACCAGAACCGGATGGGCGCCCTCCATCTCAATTGCCGCGGTGTAGTCCTCGATCGCCCCCTCGTGATCCCCCGACCGGCCGCGCGCCGCGCCGCGGATGACGTAGGCCCAGGCAACCTCCTCCGCGGGGGCGCCCTCGAGCTCGATCGCCGCGGTGTAGTCCTCGATCGCCCCCTCGTCGTCCCCCGACTCGCCGCGCACCGCGCCGCGGATGAAGAAGGCCCTGGCAACCAGAGCCGTCAGGGCGCCCTCCATCTCAATCACCGTCGTGCAGTCCTCGATCGCCCCCTTTTCGTCCCCCGACCGGCCGCGCGCCACGCCGCGGTCGACCACGGCCCCAGCCCACGCCACTCGGGCGTCCGCGTCCTCGGGTTCGCGGTAGAGGGTCTCGAGCGCCCGGTGTCCTACGAAGTCCATCGCCGCCCGGCTGAGTGTCACCGCGACCTTGGCCGGCGTGTGGCGCCAGCCCAGGGTCAGGAGCCGCTGCCCGTCCGTGTCGTCGGCCGTGGCGCTGGCGTCCCGCTCGGCGGCGAGCGTCTCGAGCAAAAAGAGCTCCCCCAGGATGTCGGGCTCCAGTCCCCCGAGCGTCTTGGCGCCGTCCGTCCCGGGACTGACGCCGGCGAGCGAGGCGTACACGCCCAGGTCGAGAGCGCCGGGCTCGGGCGTCAGCCCCGTCTCCGCGGCGGCGTCGGCGAGGGCGCGCCCGTTCATGTCGCCGAGGTCCAGCCCCCCGACCAGCGTCGCGAGGAAGAGCAGCCGCTTGTATCCCCGGTCCACGCCGACCTCCTCCCACCGGGCGCGCTCGCGCTCCAGGACGAACTCCGCCAGCCGCTGCTGGTCCCAGCCCCGGATGTTGCCGTGCGCCGCGATCGCGTGAGCGGCGAACGCGAGATAAAGCGGGCGGAAGCGGGCGTCGATCTCGCGCATCGCGGCGATCGTCCCCGCCCGGTCCGGGAGGGCGGCCCCCGGCTTCAGACCGCGCAGAATCTCGCCCATGACGTCCCAGGCGGCGTCCTCGGTGAGGGCCGGCATCTCGCGCGCCTCGGCGTGGCGCGCGGCGAGGCGCTTCTCGCGCGACTCGTTCGAGGTCCGATCGTCGAACTCGCTCCACCACGGCGGGTCCACGCCCGCCCGCATGGCGCCGCCGACGCCGTCCGCGCCCGAGCGCCCACCGGCCTCCCGCTCCAGCAGCAGGAACCGGACCGGGTGGCCGAGGTTGTTGGCCAGTGCGCGGCCCTGGAGTGTCTCGATCGCGCGGCGCACGGGCTCGGCCCGCAGGGCGAGGTAGTCGATCACGACGAGCGTCGGCCGCGTCGGCCGCCACCCCTCCCAAACCGTGTTCGCGGGCGTGTTTGCGAGCGGGATGAAGCCGGCGTCCCATCGCGCGAGGTTCTGAAGCACGAGTTCGAGCGCCAGGCGCGACTTGCCGATCCCGCCGGGCCCGGTCCAGAGCCACCACCGGAAGGGGTCCTCGTGCGCCAGGAACGCGCCGAGCTCGACCATCTGCTCGTCCCGGCCGAGCATCGCGACGCGCCGCGCGGAGTAGAGGAACTCGTTGGCCGCCGATTCGCCCAGGCCCGGGATCTCGAGCCGCGGCCGGGGGCGGATCTCGTCGAGCGCGTCGAGGATCTCCGCCTGCCCGATCTCGAGGCGGCCGATCGCCTTCGAGATGGTCTCGAACTCGCTCTGGAGGTACACGCCGAGCGAGACCATCAGCCCCTCGTGCTTCTCGAGCGCCTCGATGATCTTGTCCTCGCCGGACCTGATGACCTCGCGCAGCGATTCGAGGACTGCCGTGTCCAGCCGGTCGCGCAGGGCCCGGATCTCCTTGGTGTTGGCATCCAGGAGCGCGCCGAGCATCCTCTCCAGCGAGCCAAACTTGTGGTACAGCGCGACCAGTCCGTCGTGGATCTCGTCGTGTTCCTCCTTCTGTTTGAGGGCGTCGCACACGCACGCGAACCCCACGCCCAGGCTCGCCGCGAGCACGAGCCCGGCGGCGATCGGCGCCCCGATCCCCGTGGCCACGACAGCGGGCGCGGCGACAGCTCCGACGCTGACCGCAGGGTCCAGCCCACGGACCCAGCAGAGCACGGACTTCAGGGCGCCGGAGAGCGACCGGGGGGAGGAGGGCATCGCCCTGGATCGTAGCCAACGGCCGCATCGCTAGGCTGGCCGGTCGGCGCGAGGCCTCCCGCATGACGACGTCCGGACCCGACCGCTCCCTCTTCACGACGACGCGCGGCGCCCTCTTCGCCACCGCGGGCGTCGCCATCGGGCTGGGAAACATCTGGCGCTTCCCGTACATGATGGGCCGCGACGGCGGCGTCGTGTTCCTGCTGGTCTATCTTGTCTTTGCGCTGACGATCGGCGCCCCGATGCTGATCGCCGAGTGG
>RFGQ01000592.1 GCA_003695865.1 Gemmatimonadota bacterium
CGTCAACGGCGTGAAGCGCTCGACGGTCTCGCTCGAGCGGGGCGACCTGGACCTCATCCGCCCCGAAGACATCGAGGCGATCGAGGTCTACCGCGGCGCGTCGGAGGTGCCCGCCGAATTCGGCGGCTCCGACGCCGGCTGCGGCGCGATCGTGATCTGGACCCGAAGGGGCCGCTAGGCGTCCTTCGGTCGTGACGGAAGGTGAGGGCGGGGTGACCCGCCTGCCGCGGCCCGCAGGGGGCGGGCCGCTAGATCTCGGCGGATCCCGCGGAGGATCCCGACGAGCGAAGGGGCGGCCCGGGGGCCGCCTGCACCTTCCGGGGGAGCTATGCGACGACGCCTCGACCCTCCGCGCGTGCGTCTCGGTACAGCGCGGGCCTCCACTCCATCGACCGCCGCCGTGTGCGGGGTCCGTGCCCGGGTGGGGCGCTCGGCCGCCGCTGCCGCGGTCCTCGTCGCGGTCGCCGGCGCTGCGGCACCCCTGGACGCCGCGGCCGTTCAGGCCGTGGACGGGCGCCTGCGTACCATGGGTACCGGGGTGCCCATCGAGGCCGCCCGTGTGCGCATGGTGGACGCCGACGCGGCCGTGGTCGCCTCGGTGTTCACCGACGCGGCCGGTCACTTCTTTCTGCGCGCACCGGCGGCGGGCCGCTACACGCTCGTGGTGGAGCGGCCGGGCTACGCTTCGGTCGTGTCGGACGAACTCGACGTGCCCGAGGGGCGCACGATTCGCCACGTGCTCACCGTGCGGCCGGTCGCGCTGGTCGACATGGCGGGCGTCCGCCCCGGGCCGGACGAGGTCGTGCGGTCGTGGCTGGCTGCGGCGGCGCTCGGCCGGTGCGGGCCGGGGGGCGGCGGGCCGGTGGTGTCGGGCATCGTGCGCGATGCTTCCACGGGGGTGGCGCTCCCGGGGGTAGCGGTCACGGCCGAGTGGTGGCCTTCGCCCGGTCACCTGCGCCTGCTGCAGGCGCTCACCGACGGGCGCGGCGTGTATGTGTTCTGTGCGCCGCCCCGGGGCGTGGATCTGGCTCTGCGGGCCGAGGCGATGGACCGTACCTCGCCCGTCGTTTCGGCCCGGGTGGACGGTGAGGCGGTGCGCGCCGACCTGGAGCTCGGCCTGGTCGATCCCGCCGAGCCCGGCTTCGTGCTCGGGCGTGTGCTCGACTTCGACACTCGCGAGCCGGTTCCCATGGCCGAGGTGCGCTTCCGCGGCACGGCACTCGCGACGCTCACCGACGACCTCGGCTTCTTCCGGCTCGACTCCGTGCCCCGCGGCGTCTACGTGCTCGAGGTCGACCAGATGGGGCGCGGACACGCCGAGAAAGCGGTGCGCGTCTTCGGGCGGCTCGGCCACCAGGTCGAGGTCGTCATCGCGCCCGAGGCCATCGAGCTCGACCCGATCCAGGTGACGGTGCGCTCGAAGCGCTGGTACGACGACATGGTGGGGTTCGTGGGGCGCCTGGCCCGGGGCGTGGGCTCGTTCCTCACGCTCCGTGAGCTCGAGCAGCGTGCCGGGCCCCGCCTCGTCGACGCCTTGCGTGGTGTGCCGGGCCTTATGGTGCGCGAAGCGGGCCGGTACGCGGGCGTGGTGGTGCGGCAGCGCGCGTGCGAGCCCGCGGTGTGGGTCGACGGTCGGCCCGCGCGGCCCGATCCGGCGCTCGGCCTCAACACCTGGAACGCCTTCGACCTGGAAGCGGTCGAGGTCTACCGTGGCCCGGCCGAGGTGCCCGCCCAGTTCGCGCGCGGGTCCGCCTGTGGGGCGGTGGTGCTCTGGACGCGCCGGGGCGGATGACCACGGGCGGGGGGCCGCGCCCCCCGCCCGCAGGCGCTGTGCTCCCTATTCGGCTCCCATGAACGGATACCGGTAGTCGGTGGGCGGCACGAACGTCTCCTTGATCGTGCGCGGCGACACCCAGCGCAGCAGGTTGAGCGCCGAGCCCGCCTTGTCGTTCGTGCCGCTCGCGCGGCTGCCGCCGAACGGCTGCTGGCCGACCACCGCCCCCGTGGGTTTGTCGTTCACGTAGAAGTTGCCGGCCGCGTAGCGCAGGCGCTCGGTCACCACCCGTGCCGCCGCGCGATCCTGGCTGAACACGGCGCCCGTGAGCCCGTAAGGCGAGGTGCCGTCCAGAACGTCGAGCATGGCCTCCCAGTCGGCGTCGGGATACACGTACACCGTGATCACCGGCCCGAAGATCTCTTCGCACATGGTGACGTAATCGGGCCGCGTGGTGCGGATGATCGTCGGGCGCACGAAGAAGCCCTCGCTGTCGTCGCACTCGCCGCCCACGAGGATCTCGGCATCGGCGTCGGCGCGCGCCCGCTCGATATAGCCCTTGATCTTGTCGAACGCCCCGCGGTGGATCACGGCGCTCATGAAGTTGCGGAAGTCGGCCGGATCGCCCATGGCGATGGCCGCCGTCTCGTCGACGAGGGGCTGCTCCAGACGCGCCCACACCGACTCGGGAATGTAGGCGCGTGAGGCGGCCGAGCACTTCTGCCCCTGGTACTCGAACGCGCCACGGACGATGGCCGTCCGGAGCGCGTCGACGCCGGCGCTGGGGTGCGCGAAGATGAAGTCCTTCCCCCCGGTCTCTCCCACGAGCCGGGGGTAGGATCGGAACGTCTCCATGCGCTCACCCACCATCCCCCACAGGCGCTTGAACACGGCCGTGGAACCGGTGAAGTGGAGTCCGCCGAAGTCGGGCGACGAGAGCACCGCGTCGGTCACCTGGACCGGGTCACCGGGCACGAAGTTCACGACGCCGGGCGGCAGGCCCGCTTCTTCGAGCAGCTTGTAGACGAAGTAATTGCTGAAGACGGCGTGGTCCGAGGGCTTCCACACCACGGTCGTGCCCATGAGCGCGGGCGCGCCCGCCAGATTGCCGCCGATCGAGGTGAAGTTGAACGGCGAGATCGCGTAGACGAAGCCCTCCAGCGGGCGGTACTCCATGCGATTCCACACGCCGGGAGCCGAGAGCGGTTGGTCTTCGTAGATGCGCTCGGCGAAGTGCACGTTGAAGCGGAAGAAGTCGGCCAGCTCGCACGCGGCGTCGATTTCGGCCTGGAACGCGGTCTTGCTCTGCCCGAGCATCGTCGAGGCGTTGAGCGTGTCCCGCCAGCCGGTGTGGGTGATGAGATCGGCCGCTTTCAGGAAGATGGCCGCCCGATCCTCCCAGCGCATGCGCGACCACGTGTGATGGGCCTCGCGCGCGGCTTCGATGGCCCGCTGCACCTCGGCCGGTCCCGCGCGGTGCCAGCGCGCGAGCACGTGGCTGTGGCGGTGGGGCACGATCTCTTCGCCCAGGTCGCCCGTGCGGACCTCTTCACCCCCGATGATCAGCGGAATCTCGATCTGGTCGGCGGCGAGTTCGGCGAGGCGGGCCTTGAGTGCGTCGCGCTCGGGATCCCCGGGCGCGTAGGGTCGGATGGGCTCGTTCGTGGGGGCCGGAACGCGCGATCTTCCGTACATGGATCCTGGACGGCTCGGGTTGGACGGGATGCCCGCGGCCGCTCAGGGTGTGGCGTGGGCGGCGGAGGGCCGTGAAAAAGACGGGGAACGCACCGTTCACCCGTCTTCTTCACCGGCCACGACCGCGGCCCGCCGGAGCACTACCGCGGGCGCTCTACCAGAACCTCGCACGGCTGAGACCCGACCGCAACCGCTGCCAGCCGGTCTCTTCGCGGGGGTGGTAGCCGTAGTAGTACTGCAGGTAGTAGCTCTCTTCGGCGTTGCTCGTCGAGACCTCGTTGAGCACCGCGCCGAACACGCGTACGCCCACGCGGCGGAGCTGCTCGACCGCCCGCTCGGCGGCCCGCTGCTCGGTCTCTCCCGAGCGCAGCACGAGCACCACGCCGTCGGTGTGCGCGCCCAGCAGCGCCGCGTCGGTCACGGCGAGCACGGGCGGCGAGTCGACGATGATGTGGCTGTACTTGCCCTGGAGCTCCTCGAGCAGGCGCTGCATCGCCTTCGAGTTGAGCAGCTCCGACGGGTTGGGCGGGAAGGGGCCGCTCGGAAGCATGTCGAGGTTCGGGAGCACGTTCGGCCGGATGGCCTCGCGCGCCTCGGCGTCGCCCACGAGCAGGTTCGTGAGCCCCGGCTCCCGCAGCAGGTCCATGGCCCGGTGCAGGGACGGGCGGCGCAGGTCGGCGTCGATGAGCAGCACCCGCTGCCCCTGCTGCGCGAGCATGACCGCGAAGTTCACCGCGGTGGTCGACTTCCCTTCGTGCGGTCCCGGGCTCGAGAACAGGATCGTGCGGATCGGCTCGTCCTCGGTGCTCATGAACATCAGGTTCATGCGCAGGTTCCGGTACGCCTCGGCGGCGGGATCAAGCGGATCGAGGGCCACGATGAGCGGCAGCCCCGCCCGGCGATCGTCCTCCTCGTCGACCTTGCGCAGGCGCGGAATGATGCCGAGGACCGGAATGCCCAGCAGCGTCTCGACATCGGCGCTCGTGCGCACGGTGCGGTCGAGGTACTCGAGGAAGAACGCCGCACCGACGCCCAGGATGAGTCCCAGCAGCGCTCCGAGCATCAGGTTGATCTTGCCCCTGGGCGTCACCTCGATGGGCGCGCCCGGCGGGTCGACCACGTCGATGAAACCGTCGCCCGCGCCCTGGGCGAGGATCTGCGCCTGATAGAGCTGGCTCTGCAGGTAGAGGACCATCTCGCGGTCGATCGAGCGCTGCAGGTCGAGCTCGTCGTACCGGTTCTGGAGCTGCGGGAAGCGCCGCTGCGCCTCCTGGATGCGGTCGAGCTCCGTGCGCACCTCCGCCATCTCGCGGTCGATCCCCTGCAGGTGGCGGTCGACCGCGTCGCGCAGGCTGCCCTCGTCGCGCGCGAGCTGCGTGCGGATCGCCTGCACTCGTGGATGGTCGGGCGTGACCCGTTCCTCGGTGAGCAGGCGCTGGATCTCGTCCTGCTTGTCGCGGATGTCTTCGGCGATGGCCGTGATCTGCGGGTTCACGCCCTGGGGCAGGGCGGCGAGGAAGGCCACGATGTCGACGCCCTCGACCCCGGCCGCCTGGATGTCGACCATCAGGTTCTGCAGCGCCTGCCTCTGATCGTCGAGCTGCTGCAGGCGCTCAAGCGCGTCCTGCCTGCGCTGCACGAGCTGCTGCTCCTCGGCCGTGAGGTTCGTGAAGGCTTCGGTCTCTTTGAACTCACGGATCTTCTGGAACGAGCGCTGCAGGTTGTTGCGCGCGCTGTCGAGCTGCGCCTCGGCGAACTCCAGGTCGGACTCCGCCCGCTCGCGCACCTGGCGCGCCCCGAACTCCGAGAGCGCGCGGGCGGCGGCGCCGAGCATCTTCGGCGCGAGCTCGGGGTCTTCGTGCGTCAGGTAGATGTCGATGATGTTGGTCTGCTCGCGCGCGGTGCCCACGAGGCGTACCTCGCTCGCGACCTGTGCCACGGACGGGACCACCTCGAGCAGGTAGGTGCGGAACTCCTCGGGGGCGCGCTTGAGCACGAAGCGCAGGCCGGGCGCTTCGAGCACCTCACCGGCGTCGGCCGTCCCGACGGTATCGCCGGTGGGGGCGTGCACGAGCGCCGCCGACGCCCCGTCGGCCGAGTAGCGGAGCTCGTACCATCCCGGTTCGGCCTCGTCGGTCACCACCGCGTCGGAGAACAGCTCCGACCGCACCGTGTTCGTGCCCCGGCGGCGCAGCCGCAGACCCAGCTCGTCGGCCACGCGTTCGGCGATCGAGCGCGACTGCAGCACTTCGATCTGCGACTGCATGGGGTCGACGAAGATGTCCATCCCCGAGACGCGCGTCGGCGAGGTCAGCGAACGCGCCCGCTCGAGCGGGTCGGTCACCTGCACCGCCATCTCGGAGCGCCACAGCGTCTTCTGGCGCGACACGGCCCAGATGGCCGAGGCCGTGGTCACGGCGAAGATCAGCAGCACGAGCCAGAGGCGCCTCGTGACCACCTGGATGTAATCCGAAAGGTGGGGAGACGCCGAGAGCAGCTCCGAGTCGAGCGGGGGGCGGAGGTCGGGTTGCCTGTCCATGCTCACGTGGGTGTTCCTCGTAGCGGTGCGCTTCCCGACCCCGCGTGCCCGGCGGGGAGGGGAAACATGTGTTTCCCAAAGTGAGCCTTCAGATGTGAGTGCGCAACGCTTCCAATCTACAAGGATGAATTCTCTCCGAACATCCTTATCTTCCTCCAGCCCGTTGGGTTAGGATGAGGGTCCCGCGCCCCGTTGGATCGGGGCGTGGGTCCGGCCCGGCGGGGCGGGATGTGTGCATGACTCGTGATCCGCGCGGCCGCGGCTGTCGAGGCCGGCGAACGGCCCCGGGCCCTCCGGGGCGGCGCGGACACGCAGAGACGGTCACCGAGCACGACGAAAGTGCAGGCATATGAGCGAGCAGGGGCTGGAACAGGCGATACGGGCGGCGCTGGCCGCGGTACGGCACGACGATGGGCGTGACATCGTCGAAGCCGGGAACGTTCAGGAGATCGTCGTGAGCGGCGAGGGCGACGTGCAGGTGGCCTTCATCCTGCGTCCCGGCGAGCCGGGCGCGTTGGTGAAAGAGGCGCGCGCGGCGGCCGAGGCCGTCGAGGGCGTTCGCTCGGTCAAGGTCAACGTGCAGCTTCCGGCCGCGGCGCCCGCCCCGGCCGGGGCACCCCGTCCGGGTGGGGGAGGAGGCGCGCCGGGCACGGTGCCGGCGCCCACGCCCAAGCCGGGCATCCTGCCCGACGTGGCCCACGTGGTCGCGGTCAGCTCGGGGAAGGGCGGGGTGGGCAAGTCGATGGTGTCGGCGAACCTGGCGGCGGCGCTTGCCGCCGAGGGGCTCCGCGTGGGGCTGCTCGACGCCGACGTGTACGGCCCGAACATTCCCCTGATGTTCGGCGAGCAGCGCCGTCCCCGGGTGACCGGAGAGAAGGGCGCGGAGATGATCGAGCCGCTCGAGGCGCACGGGGTGCGCATCATGAGCCTGGGGTTGATGATGGACCCCGAGCAGCCGGCCATCATGCGGGGTCCGCTCATCTCGGGGATTCTGCGCCAATTCCTGGAGCAGGTCGACTGGGGTTCGCTGGACGTGCTCGTGGTCGATATGCCGCCCGGCACCGGAGACGCCCAGCTCTCGCTCGTGCAGACGATCGACCTGGACGGCGCGGTCATGGTGACGACCTCGCAGAACGTGGCGACGGGCGACGTGCGGCGTGGAATCCGCATGTTCGAACGGGTGAACACACGCGTGCTCGGTGTGGTCGAGAACATGGCCGGCTACACGCTTTCGAACGGGGAGACGATCGACATCTTCGGCACCGGCGGGGGCGAGCGGCTCGCCGAAGAGATGGGCGTGCCCTTCCTGGGACGGGTGCCGCTCGATCCGGCGGTGCGCGAGGCGGGCGACGAGGGGCGGCCGACCGTGCTCGCGGCTCCCGACTCGCCGGCGGGCTCGGCCCTGCGGGCGATCGCCGCGAGCCTGCGCGAGACGCTGGAGCGCGGCGGGCGCGGCTGAGCCGGGCCCAGTCGGGGGCGCGCCACGAAAAACCCGTGCGGGACGGCACGTTTCGTCGCACTTTAGCGACATCCCCACGCGTGTCGACGGTCCGTCGCGCCTGCCCGCCCGCCTCGGGGGGGCCCGCGGCGGATCCTTACCGGTTGGAGCCCCCATGCCGCGCATCACGCTGCTCACCGACTTCGGAATGGCCGACGGCTACGTGGGAGCGGTCAAGGGCGTCCTGGCCGCCGGGTGCCCGGGCGCACTGCTGGACGACGTCGCGCACGACCTGGCGCCCGGCGACGTCAACGCGGCGGCGGCGGCGCTGCGCCGGTACTGGGCGCGCTACCCGGAAGGGACCGTCCACCTGGTGGTCGTCGACCCCGGTGTCGGCACCGACCGCCGCGCCCTGGCCGTGGAGGCCGACGGCCGCTTCGTGGTGGCCCCCGACAACGGGGTGCTCGCCCACGTGCTGACCGAGGCGCGGGCCTGGCGCGCCGTGGCCCTGCGCGTGCCCGAGGGCGTCTCGGCGACGTTTCACGGGCGGGACGTGTTCGCGCCGGCAGCGGCGCGCCTGGCGGCGGGGGAGCCGCTCGAAGCGATCGGCACGCCCGTGGCCGACCTGGTCACCCCGGAACCGCCGCCCGTGGAGCGCAACGGCGGCGTTCGCCGCGGCCGTGTGGTGGTGGTCGACCGGTTCGGCACGCTGCACACGAACCTGCCGGGCGGCGAGCTGAAGCCCACCGACCGCGTGCGCGTGGCCGGTCAGGAGGCGCGCGTGGTGCGCACGTACGGCGACGCGCCGCCGGGCACCCTGGTCGCCC
>RFGQ01000593.1 GCA_003695865.1 Gemmatimonadota bacterium
ACCCAGGCCGGCGAGGCGGCGGGTCCGCTGGCTACACTGCCCCTGTCGGCCACGTCGCTGACCCTCACCCTGGCTGTGGAGGCCGTGGATGGCCCTTGATCTTCGCGTGACCGCCCTGCGCCTCGGCGGGCTGAGCTGCCTCTGGGCGCTCTGGCTGCCCGGCTGTCTCGTCAACACCACGCTCTACGAGGACCGCAAGGCGGCGCTGCGCGACGACGACGGCGACGGCCGCTCCGAGGAGCAGGGCGACTGCGACGACGCCGACCCCGACGTGGCCCCCGGCCTCGTCGAGGTCTGCGACGCCAAGGACAACGACTGCAACGGACAGGTGGACGACGCGCCGGCAGACACGGTGGTCTTCTACGCCGACGGAGACGGCGACGGCTTCGGCAACGCCGCCACGGCCCTCGACAGCTGCTCGCCGCCCGAAGGCTTCGTCAGCGAGGCCGGAGACTGCGACGACAGCGACGCGGGCGTCTCCCCCGAAGCCGCCGAGCGCTGCGACGGCCAGGACAACGACTGCGACGGCGACATCGACGAGGTGAGCGCCATCGACGCCACGGCCTGGTACCTCGACACCGACGGCGACGGCTACGGAGACGCGGCGACCGCGCTGACGGCCTGCGCGCCGCCGGACGATCGCTACGTCGCGGCCGCCGGGGACTGCGACGACGAGGAGGACACCACCCACCCCGAGGCCCCCGAGCTGTGCGACGGGCTGGACAACGACTGCGACGGCGAGGCCGACGAGGCGCCCACCACCGGCGGCGGGTCGTACTACCGCGACGCCGATGGCGACGGCCATGGCGACCCCATCGACTCCCGCTGCACGCCGGCCGAGGGCTACGTCTCACAGGGCGGCGACTGCGACGACAGCACCGACCAGGTCCACCCCGGCCGCGCCGAGGTCTGCAACGACGGCCTGGACAACAACTGCAACGGGAGCGCGGACGGCTGCGCCTGGGATCCCAGCATCGACATGCTGGCGGGGTTGATGCTGGAAGGGGACGAGCTCGATGTCCTGGGCAGCGGTGGCCTGCTCGCCGATCTCGATGGCGACGGCGAACAGGAGGTCGTCATCGGTGCCAACAACGCGCCAGCCCCGGGCAGCGAGACCCGCACCGGGCTGGTGTATGGTTTCCGCACGCCAATCGACCCTGGCTGGTCCACCGACGACGCTGACTGGGTGTTCTCGGGAGGACGGGGAGGGTTCGGCGAGCACAGCAACGCGTGGGGGGGCATGTTGGCGGCAGTCGACCTGAACGCCGACGGCTACCTTGACCTCGTGGGCTCCACGGAGGGAGCCGACGCGGGGACGCTGGAGGCCGCCGGCGGGGCGTGGCTCTTCCTCGGCCCGATGTCGGCGGGCACGCGTGACAGCGGAGACGTGGACTGGATCGTGGAAGG
>RFGQ01000594.1 GCA_003695865.1 Gemmatimonadota bacterium
CGTCCTGGTGCTTCGCAATCACGGCGCCGTGACGGTGGGGGCGACCCTCGCGGAGGCGGTCGACCGCATGGAGATGGCCGAACTCGCCGCCTACGCGGTGGTGATGGCGGCCGAGGGCGCGGCCGGGATCGACCTGTCGCGGGTGCAGCGGCTCACCGACCGCGTGGGCGGCTGAACGACGCCGCCCTCGCCGGCGGCTGCCGGCGAGGGCGGTGGGGCCCACGGGAAGGACTGCGGCTCAGGTCGCAGGCCCCTGCACTGCGATCAGCGGTGCTCGGCGAATACGCGGGCGTTGCCCCGCTCGTCGAACGCGAGCACGTCGTAGGGATCGGCGGGCCGGCCGGGCACCTCCATGCCGGGGGACCCGATGGGCATCCCCGGAACGGCCAGCCCCGCGACCTCGGGCCGCTCCTCGAGCAGGCGGGCGATGTCCGCCGCGGGCACGTGGCCCTCGATCACGTAGCCGTCGACGATCGCGGTGTGACACGACCGCAGCGGCACCCGCACGCCGTAACGGTCCTTCACCGCCCCGAGGTCGGCCACGTCGTGCGCCTCGACCTCGAAGCCCGCGTCCTCGAGGTGCTCGACCCATTCGTGGCAACACCCGCACGTGGCGGTCTTGTACACCGTCACGGTCGGTCTTGCCCCCGCGTCGGCCGGCAGAAACACCAGGGCGGCCGCTCCGATTCCGACGGCGGCCACCGCGCCCAGCGCCATCCAGGCTCTCTTCATGGTCCACTCCTCGTGGCGTCGTCCATCGTTCGACCCGCAAGGTAACACCGGAGGGCCTCGGCAGGCGTCGGGAGAATCCCGGGGAGGGGTGTGGGGAAGCGCCCCGCAGGCCCGAACGCGAAGAACCCGACGGGAGCAGGCTCCCGCCGGGCTCGTCCGCAGCGACCTCGGCACCCCACACCTTCCGCACCCTGCACGCCTCGGCCGCGCGCGTCCTCCTCCGCACCACACGGGTCGGCCGGGTCCGTCCACCCATCCCGTCGTCTTCGTCCAATCCGGTCGGCCGACACCCGATTCCGGTAACAACCTTCGTGCCAGACGGGGTCCGGAACGCATAAACCCATGCTGCCCATGGATCTACGAACGCAAGTGAGATCTGCGAGAGGGTATCCGGGCCCGGGAGGGTGTCCCATCTCCGGGACGCGGACGGGACCAGGCGTCCCGAAGTCGGGACGAACGACTCGGTATGGGGAGGCCTTTTCGTGGGGTGCGCGGCGACCGGGAGCACGTGCTCGTCGGTGACCGGCCCGTGACGGCCCCTCGTTCCCTCCCGAAACAGACGCTCGGAAAGCAGGGAGCGCGGCAGGGCGCTCCACTTTCAGCACGCCGCCTACCCCGGTAGAATGATACGAGTCCGGCGCGTTCCGCTCTGGAAGCCCGTATCCATCGCGAAGCCTCGTCACGGTCGCGTGATCCATTTCCAGACACTCGGCACGCTAGATCTGGTTTCGGCGTCTGGGAACCGTATTCGATCGGTCCTCGCCCAGCCGAAGCGACTGGGTCTATTGCTGTACCTCGCCCTCGATCACCGCGATCGGCCTGTGTCGCGAGAGCGCCTCGCGGCGCTCATCTGGCCCGAATCACCGCCAGACCGCGCACGTAGTTCTCTCCGAAACGCGCTGAGTCACTTGCGGCGGAGCCTCGGCAAGGGGGTCGTCGAGGCCGACACTCATCAGGTGTGGATCGTGGCCGGCTCGCTGTCGTGCGACAGCACCTCGCTGGAAGAAGCCGTCGCGCGGGGTGACTGGCTGGAAGCCGCGGAGCTCGCCAAAGGCGAGCTGGCTCCGGGCTTTGCGCTCGACGATCTCCGGGAGTTCGACCACTGGCTCGAAGGCCGACGGACGGCGCTGCGCCGAACCGCGACGCGTGCACTGTCGGAGGCCGCGCGCGAGATCCTGGACGCCGACCCTAAGCGCGCTCTCAGATTCCTGGAGGCCGCCGGAGAGCTCTCGCCCTTCGACGAGCCCCTCCTGCAGCAGAGGCTTCGCGCGTTCGCGGTATCGGGAAACCGAGCAGCGGCGCTCACCCTCTACGACACCTGGGCGCGCCGACTACGCGACGAGCTGGAGGTGGATCCCGGTCCCGAGACGGAGGAGATCCTCCGCGCGATCAGGTCGGCGCCCGTCGCCGCCACCGTGGATCCATCCGCCACCGACGCACCTGCTCGTGGGGTCGAGACGACCACCGCGCCGGTCTCGCCTGGGACGCCACCCCAACGCCCCGGCCCGCGTCGAACACTTTCGCCGGTCCACGCCCTGGTAGCGGGATTCGCCGGGCTGGCGGTGCTTTCGGCCGTAGCCCTCGGGATCCGGGCGTTAGGCCCCCGGGAAGAGGAGGCGGTCTGGCCCGTGGTCACGAGTTTCGAGATCGATGGAGACGGACCCGCCTTCGTTGGCGACGCGGTTGAGTTCCTCGTCGCAAGGGCCCTCGAGGCACAGGGGTTTCCCCCATCGCGCCCACACGATTCGGCGCGCGAAGTCGAGGTGGGCGGTACCGTCGAGGTCGACGGCGGCTCGACGCGAATCCGACTCGAGGTGGATGGGCGCGTCCGGACGGCCGGAGGTCAACTGGCCGATCTGCCCTCGCTCGCGAACGAGGTGGCGCGGGCGGTCATCCTCGAGCTCGGCCTGGCAGGCGCGGCCCGTCCCCTGCCACCCGTTCCGACCACGGAGGTCGGCGCTCTGGCGCCGTTCCTCGAGGCGATGAGCGCGCTCGAGGCAGCCGATTTCGCGACCGCCAGGCGGGAACTCGAGGCCGCGTTGGCGCTCGATTCGACTTTCGCGCTGGCCGCGCATCATCTGAGCACGACGATTGAATGGCTCGGCGACCCTCCGCTGTCTCGACTCTGGGCCGAGGAGGCCCGACTACACGGTGCGCGGATGAGCGTGCCGGAGCGGCGGCGTCTCGACGCGTGGTTGGCGTACCTGCAGGGAGACCGCGCCGCCGCGACCGCCGCGTGGGAGTCACTGGCCGAGGACGGACTTGCGGACGTCGAGGTACTGGCTCGCCTGGGTGAGGTCCGTTTCCACTGGGGCCCGTTGGGCGGGACCCCCAGGGACCGGGCGGACTCGACGTTCCTCGCCCTTCAGAGGCTCGCGCCCCGCTGGGCAACATCCCTCGTCCACCGCATCCGACACCTGGGGAGGGTGGGATCGGACGAGGAATTCACGGCGCTGGCGGCGCGGCTCCGCAGGCTCGACCTCGATGATACCGACCGGGCGACGCTCGAAGCGACCGGCGCGCTTCGAGACGGCGATCGAGATGCCTTCGCCGGGCTCGCCACGGTGCTCGCCTCCGTCCCGGCGGAACTAGAATCACAGGTGGTTGCGAGGGTCGTCGTTGCGAGTCCAGACCCGCTCCGCGCTCGTGAATACCTCGCCGGGTTACCTCTACCGGACGACGACCCGGTACGAGCCGTAGGGCGACTGGTCATCCAGGCATACCTCGCGCAGGCCGGGGGAAGGGACGACCTGGCCGAAGAAGATATCCGCGCAATCTCGGCGTTCGCACCCGACCGTGCCTTGGAGATGCGAGCCGCGCTCGCGGTCTCTTCGTTGGCCGCGGATCGCGATCACTTGCTTGCGCTCCGTGATTCCGTCGCTGCGTTGCCAGCGCCGGACGGCCGCATCGGGCGCCGCGTGGCATGGATCGCGGAGCCCGGAATCTACCCCGCGCGCAAGCTCGCGCTCGAAGCAGCACTCACCGTTCGTGCTGGAGAGAGAATCGATCTCGCAGACTTTCACGCCAGGTTCGACCGTCTCACGGACCCGTGGCGTCTGCCCTTCGTGGACTACGTCGAAGGTCTTGCAACGCTCTCGGAGGAACGCCCCTTCGCCACGCTCACTGCGCTCGGTCCCGCGAGCATGACGCCTGACGGCCTCTTCCCCGACGTGCTGAGCTACGTGCGCGCACACGAGCGGTGGCTGAGAGCCGACGCGCTGGAACGGCTGGGCCGGAATCCGGAGGCGCTCGACTGGTTCGGGACGTACCCGGACCCGGCCGGATACGACCTCGCGTGGGTGCCCCGCGCGGATCTGCGCGCCGCCAAGATCCTCGAGCGGTCCGGCCGCGTTGCCGAAGCCGCGCGGCGCTACGCGCTCGCCGCGCGTGCCCTCGCCGACGCCCGGGGACGCTACGTCGATCTCCTTGATGAAGCGCGGGCCGGTGTGCGGCGGACGCGCGGCGCCCCCGAGTCGCGCGAAGACTGACCCGGGGGGCCGGAGGAGATGGTGGGACGGCCCCTCAGGGCCGCCCCACCCACACCCGATCCGGGTTGGCGACCGGCGAGCCGGTCACGCCTCCAGTTGAGCCGGCGCGTGCGAGCTCTTTGAACTCTTCGAACTCTTCGAGCTCTTCGAGCTC
>RFGQ01000595.1 GCA_003695865.1 Gemmatimonadota bacterium
GGCCGCCCCGGCGTGATAGAGGGCCATGTAGTGGTTGGGCCAGTAGTCGACCACGAGTTCCATCACCGGCCCCGCCGCCAGCTCGTCGCCGGCGTCGGCGGCCGGATGGACCACGTCGAACACCACGCCGGCGGCCCGCCAGCGCTCGGCGGCGGGCAGGGCGTCGATCATGGCGCGCGCGGCCTCGAGGTCGCCGGCCAGGGCGCGGCAGGTTGCACCGTATGCCAGGCCGAGGAAGTCGCCGGGGGCCGGATGGGCCGCGAGGTAGGCCCGCACCTCGACCGCGTTGCAGTGCGGGCGGGCTTCACGCCACCACGAGGCGGCATCGTCGTGCGCATCGCCGGCGTGGAGGCCGTGCGGCACCACCGGGTCGACCACGGCCGGGCCGGTGCCGAGGGCGGGTGTTGCGACCGGCTTCAGCGCCGCGAGCGCGAGCATCGTCGCGTAGGTCAGAGCCACCAGGATCAACAGCCTCATGCTTCCCCCTCCGCCCGGCGCGCCCGGACCGACCGCCGCGCCCGCTTCATGTGTGTGTCGTCGCCTGGGAAGACACCCGCCCCCGGCCTGCGGCCGAGGCGTGCCCCCATGCTCTGGGACGTCTACCGGACAGGGTGCAACACACGTGCCAGGCTGAGCAGGAGCCGCCGCCGCTCACACCTTCCGGCACGCGGGGCGCAGAGAGAGCGCGCCTGCCGAGACGACCGCGCCTCCCGGCCCGACCCACCGCCTCGCAGGGCGGCACGAAACGATGCGGAAGCCCCTTGCCCGTCGGGAGGAAAGGAATGCCGTGCCGGACGTGGCGTGGCGCCGACCGCGTGCCCGGGTCAGCGCCCTCCGTCGCCAGGCGCCGCCGGACGGACAGCGCTCGACACACGCGCACGATCCCCTTCGCCCGAAGCCCGGGGCGCCTCCCGGACGCGCGCGGCGGCCGCGTCCTCGGCCGATGCCGGGGGACCGTACAGCGCCCGGTAGAGCGCGAGGTTGCGCGAGACGTTCTTCACGTAGCCGCGCGTCTCGCTGAAGGGAATGCGTTCCGTGAAGCGCTCGGCGTCGTCGGCCTCGGCGAACCGGCGCCAGCGCCGGGCCCGCGTCGGGCCCGCGTTGTAGGCAGAGAGGAGCAGCGGAAGGCTGGCCCGGTCGGTGCCGAAACGTTCCCCCATGTCGAGGAGGAAGGTCGTCCCCAGGTGCACGTTGATCTCGGCGCGGGCCAGGCTGGCCGCAGAGAAGGGTCTGACGCCCTCTGCTCGAGCGAGCTGCGCACCCGTCGCGGGCATGACCTGCATCAGCCCGATCGCCCCGGCCGGGGACCGGATCGCCTCTGAGAAGGCCGACTCCTGGCGAATCAGTGCGGCGAGGAGCAGGGAATCCACGCCGCGCTCGGCGGCCTCACGCTCGACGATCTCCCGGTAGGGGTAGGGATACACGATGCGCGCCAGGCGTTCGTCCCACCGATAGCCGTCCTGCAACGCGGCCCACCCGAGGTTGATCCCCTCGACCGTGCGTCCGCGCTCCAGCAGAGCCTCGGCCACCGCGAGGCGCGCCTCGTTGCCCTCGCGACCGGCGCGCACCGCGAGGCTCCGCGCCACCACGCCGGCCCCGCCCGGCAGGCCCGCGTCGACCAGAGCGTCGAGCGTGTCGAGCGCGGCGGCGAGCCAGGCCGGCGTGGCGGCCGGCGGGGGTACCACCAGCGCGGGCGCGTACGGCCGCCCCAGCACGTCCGACGCGAGGACGGCGTAGTACGAAAGGGGCTCCTCCGCGAGGACCCGCTGGAGCAACGGAAGCGCGCGGCTGGTGTCGGCCATCTCCAGGCGCGCCCGCGCCGCCCAGTAGGCCGCCTGCGCCCAGCGGCGGCCGCGGGGGAAGTCGGCCAGATAGCCCTCGAAGACGTCCGCCGCGCCCTCGACATCGTCGAGCAGCAACCTGAGTTGGCCCTCCCGCATGCGGGCCTCGCCCGCCTGTGAGAGCCGCGGCGCGGCCCGCCAGGCCCGCCGGAACTCCTCGGCCGCCTCCTCGTACGCACCCGCGTCGTGTAGGGCGTCGGCGCGCGCAAAGTGAATGCCGACCGCGGCCGGCGAGCCGGGGAACTCCTCGAGGATCCAGCGGTCCACGGTGCGGGCCGCGTCCCGGCGGCCCTGCGCCCTCCGCACCCGCCGCCAACGCTCGAGCAGCCGCAGCTCGAAGTCCGGGTCGCCTTTCCGGCGCAGCCGCCGGAACTCCCGGACGGCGTCGTCCGCCCGGCCGACGCGGGCCAGCAGACCCGCGCGGGCGAGGCGGGCGTCGAGGTCTTCGGCCGCTTCGGGCCGA
>RFGQ01000596.1 GCA_003695865.1 Gemmatimonadota bacterium
GCCCCCGCCCGCCGCTGAAACCCCCACCCCGGGGATCCGTAGGCGCCCGGTAGCAACCCATCGAGGATTCAGTTCGTCAAACCGGACGTCGACACCCCGGGCAGGCGCCCGCGCGCCGGACCGGCCAAGGCACCCAGGAGAAAGGCGGGGCGGGGATGAGGAGTGGACGTTTCTTATGGCTGGCCGTGGCCGCGCTGGCGGTAGGAGCCCCTCCGGCGGCGGCGCAGCGAGACAGCGCCGCGGGGGTCGCCGGAGAACGCAGCGCCCCCGGAGGACGCGCGGTCCCGGTGCTCCCGGCGGTTCGCGTGCAGGGCGCGGCGCCGCGCATCGACGGCGTGCTCGACGATCCGGCCTGGGCCGCGGCGCCGATCGCGCGGAACTTCGTGCAGATCCGGCCCGACGAAGGCCGGCCCGCGAGCGAGCCCTCCGAAGTGCGCGTGCTCTACGGCGAGCACGCCCTCTACATCGCGTTCAAGGCCTACGACTCGGATCCCAGTGCCGTGGTGGGCCAGCTCACACGCCGCGATCAGGATTCGTTCTCAGACCGGGTCCACGTGCTCGTCGACAGCTACAACGACCGGCGCACCGCCTTCCACTTCGCGGTCAACCCGAGGGGCGTGAAGCAGGACTACTACCGCTTCGAAGACACGGAGCTCGACGCGGGCTGGGACCCGGTGTGGGACGTGGCCACACACGTCGACGCCGACGGCTGGACGGCCGAGTTCGAGATCCCCTATTCGCAGCTCCGCTTCAGCGCCGCCGAGCGCCAGACGTGGGGCATCCAGTTCATGCGGGACGTGGCGCGCAAGAACGAGACCTCGATGTGGTCGCCGGTGTCGGGACAGGACAACGCGGTCGTGTCCCGTTTCGGGTATCTGGAAGGCCTCGAAGGGCTCTCGACGCCGCGGCGGCTGGAACTCTCACCCTACACGGTCCTGCGGCTCACGCGGGCACCCGGAGACGAGCGCGATCCGTTCTACGCCAGGAACGATCGGTTCGGCACGATGGGGCTCGACCTCAAGTACGGCGTCACGAGCAACCTCACCCTCGACGTGACGGTCAACCCCGACTTCGGGCAGGTGGAGGCCGACCCCGCGCAGGTCAACCTGACGGCGTTCGAGACCTTCTTCGGCGAACGCCGCCCCTTCTTCATCGAGGGCCAGAACATCTTCAGCTTCGGCATCGGTCTGGGAGACGGCGACGGCGGGCAGGAGTCGCTCTTCTACTCGCGGCGCATCGGCCGCGCGCCCCAGGGCTTTGCCAACCCACAGGGCGGCTACGTGGACCGCGAGGAAAACACGACGATCCTCACCGCCGCCAAACTCTCGGGGAAGACCGAGAGCGGCTGGTCCATCGGCCTGCTCCACGCCGCCACGGCGCGTGAGGACGCCCGCATCCAGACCGGCGACGGCCAGCGCCTCGAGCAGATGATCGAGCCGCTCACCAACTACGGCGTGTTGCGCGTGCAGCGCGACTTCCGCGACGGGCGCTCGGCGCTGGGCCTGATCGGCACGGGCGTCGTGCGGGGCGCCGACGACGCCGACGCGCTCGCGCTCCACAGGCGGGCCTTCACCGGCGGCCTCGACTTCCGGCATCGCTTCGGCGGGGACCGGTATCAGCTCAGCGGATACCTGATCGGCTCACGGGTGGACGGCTCGGCCGAGGCCATCGCCCGCACGCAGCGGGCTCCCGGCCGCTACCTGCAGCGTCCCGGGCAGGACTACCTCACCTACGACCCCACGCGTACGAGCCTGGAAGGCTTCACCGCGAACGTGGGCTTTTCGAAGATCGCCGGAGGGTTCTGGCGCTTCGGCACAGGGGTGCAGACGCGCAGCCCCGAGTTCGAGACCAACGACATCGGCTTCCTCCGGGACGTCGACTACACGCTGAACTGGGTCTGGGTGGGCTACAACCACTTCCTGCCGACCCGCCACCTGAGGCGCTGGAACCTCAACTTCAACGCCTGGCACAGCTACAACTACGGGGGCACTCGTACGTCGCTGGGCGGCAACGTGAACGGCTCGTTCCAACTCTCGAACTACTGGGGCGGCTGGTTCGGCTACGGGCACGACGGGGGCGTCACGTCGCGCACCCTGCTGCGCGGCGGCCCCGAGATCCTGACCGAAGGCGCGCACAACGGCTGGTTCGGGTTCTTCTCGGACGGACGCAAACCGGTGCAGGTGAACTGGGGGGCGTTCTTCTCGATCCGGCCCGAGAGCGACTCGTGGTCCTGGAACACCGGGCCCAACGTGAGCTTCCGGCCCTCGGGCCGCGCGACGGTGAGCCTGGGCACCTTCTACAACCGCCGCGTGGACGACCGGCAGTGGGTGCGCCGCGTCGATCTGGCGGAGCCCCACTACGTGTTCGGCCGCATCGATCAGACGACGGTCGGCATCACGGGCCGCGTGGACTTCGCCTTCACGCCCGATCTCTCGCTGCAGCTCTACGCTCAGCCGTTCGTGAGTTCGGCGCGCTACGAGTCGTTCAAGCAGGTCGCCGACCCGCTGGCCGACTCCTACGCCGACCGCTTCGTGCCGGTTCGCACCACGAAGACCGACGCCGGCTACGAGGCGGACCTCGACGGCGACGGCACGGCCGAGTTTCTGCCGGTGCCCGACTTCAGCTTCAAGCAGTTCCGCTCGAACGCCGTGCTGCGCTGGGAGTACCGCCCGGGATCGACGCTCTTCATCGTCTGGTCGCAGAGCCGTGACCGCTTCACGCGCGGACACGGCGCCGGTGGATTCGACCTGGGCCCCGATCTGGGCAACCTCTTCGACACGGTACCCACGAACGTGTTCATGGTGAAGCTGAGCTACTGGCTGAACCCGTGACCGCAGCGGGGCCGGGGGGTGAGGTGCCTTCCGGCCCCGCAGTGCGGGCGCCGGCCCGTGTCGCGCGGCCGGGGCGGATGACCCGGTCGACGCCGACGCTCGCGCGGCGACGCGGCGCCCCGCTTTCCTGAACGCCCTCCTTTCGCGCTCCCCTCGAATCCGACTACCTTTGTTCCGACAATCGAGCTGGGGCGATTTGCGGCATATTGCGGCCCGTGCGGAGCACTCGCTCCGCCGAACTGGCTAAAAAGCCTCGGCCCCGGGCGTCCGACAGCGGCGCGCGGGGCGACGTGTTCCGAGGGGCCTCGGTGCCGCTTCGCGCCCTGCCGCGCGTCCCGCCCGCCGCTGCGCGGGCCCGGCGACGCCGCTCGTCCCTCGAACCCGGCCCTGACGGCCGAAGAAGACGCGCGCGATGCCCGACGAAGCCACACGACGCCGCGAGGCGCTCCGGCAGGCGCTCGAGGACCGCATCCTGGTCCTCGACGGCGCCATGGGCACCATGATCCAGGCCGCCGGCCCGGACGAGGCCGACTTCCGCGGCGACCGCTTCGCGAACCACGGGTGCGCGCTCACGGGCGCGAACGACCTGCTCTGCCTGACGCGTCCGGAGCTGATCCGCTCCATTCACGAGGCCTACCTCGAGGCGGGCGCCGACCTGATCGAGACCAACACGTTCAACGCGCAGGCGATCTCGCTCGCGGACTACGGACTCGAGGCGCATGCCTACGAGCTGAACGTGCAGGCCGCCCGCCTCGCGCGGGAGGTCGCCGACGCCTGGACGGCGCGCTCGCCCGGGCGTCTGCGGTGGGTGCTGGGCAGCATGGGTCCCACCAACCGCACCGCGTCGCTGTCGCCCGACGTGGGCGATCCGGCCCGACGTGACGTGACCTTCGACGAACTGGCCGCGGCCTACCGCGAGCAGGCGCGGGGGCTGCTCGACGGGGGTGTGGACGGCCTGCTCATCGAGACGGTCTTCGACACGCTGAACGCCAAAGCGGCGATCTACGCCTGCCTCGAGCTGGCCGACGAGCGCGGCGAGCGCGTACCGCTGTGGATCTCGGGCACCATCACCGACGCCTCGGGACGCACGCTCTCGGGGCAGACGGTCGAGGCGTTCTACCACTCGATCCGGCACGCCGAGCCGCTCTGCGTGGGGCTCAACTGCGCCCTGGGCGTGACCCAGCTGCGGGCCTACGTCGAGGCCCTGGCCGAGGTCGCGGACGTGGCCGTGTCGTGCCACCCCAACGCGGGGCTCCCCAACGCCTTCGGGGAGTACGACGAGTCGCCCGAGTTCATGGCCGAACACGTCGCCGAGTGGGCGCGAGCGGGCTTCGTGAACGTGGTCGGCGGCTGCTGCGGTACCACGCCGGATCACGTGCGGGCCCTGGTGGAGGCCGTGCGTGGTGTGCCGCCACGGACGCCGCCCTCCCGGCCCCGGCGATTCCGCGTGGCCGGCCTGGAGCCGCTCGAGATCGGGGACGATTCGTTGTTCGCCAACATCGGCGAACGCACGAACGTGACCGGCTCGGCCCGCTTCCGGCGGCTGATCACCGAGGGAGACTACGAGACCGCCCTCGAGGTCGCGCGCCAGCAGGTGGACGGCGGCGCCCAGATGCTGGACGTCAACATGGACGAGGGACTGCTCGATTCGGTCGAGGCGATGCGCCGCTTCCTGCGACTGGTGCAGTCCGAACCCGACATCGCACGCGTCCCCATCGTGCTCGACTCTTCCCGGTGGGAGGTCATCGAGGAGGGGCTCAAGAACGTCCAGGGCAAGTGCCTGGTGAACTCCCTCTCCCTCAAGGACGGCGAGGAGGCGTTCGTCGAGCGCGCGCGCAGGGTGCGCCGTTACGGCGCCGCGGTCATCGTGATGGCCTTCGACGAAGAGGGGCAGGCCGACACGGTCGAGCGCCGCGTGGCCATCTGCGAGCGCGCCTACCGGCTGCTGGTCGAAGAGGTGGGTTTTCCGCCGGAAGACATCGTCTTCGACCCCAACATCTTCGCCGTGGCCACCGGCATCGAGGCCCACCGCCGCTACGCGCTCGACTTCATCGAGGCGGTTCGCCGCATCAAGGCCGCCCTGCCTCACGTGCGCACCTCGGGAGGCGTGAGCAACGTCTCGTTCTCGTTCCGCGGCAGCCCAGCCGTGCGTGAGGCGATGCACGCGGCCTTCCTCTTCCACGCCATCCGCGCCGGCCTCGACATGGCCATCGTCAACGCCGGTGCGCTCCCCGTCTACGACGACATCGAGCCGGAGCTGCTCGAGGCGGTCGAGGACGTGTTGTTCGACCGGCGCGACGACGCGACGGAGCGCCTGCTCGCCCTCGCGGAGCGCTACCGCGGCAGCGAGCGCGCGGCCGAACAGGATCTGGCCTGGCGCGACGCGCCGGTCGAGGAGCGGCTGCGGCACGCGCTCGTGCACGGCATCGTCGACTTCATCGAAGAGGACGTCGAAGAGGCCCGCCAGGCGCGCGCGCGGGCCCTGGACGTGATCGAGGGACCGCTCATGGACGGCATGAACACCGTGGGCGACCTGTTCGGGGCCGGAAAGATGTTCCTGCCCCAGGTGGTGAAGAGCGCTCGGGTGATGAAGCGCGCCGTCGCCCATCTGGTCCCCTACCTCGAGGCCGAACAGCGCGAGGCCGGAACCCCCGCCGACGACCGCGGCGCGGGCCGGGTGCTGCTGGCCACCGTGAAGGGCGACGTCCACGACATCGGCAAGAACATCGTCGGCGTCGTCCTGCAGTGTAACGGCTACGACGTGGTGGATCTGGGGGTGATGGTGCCGGCCGAGACGATCCTGGCGCGGGCCCGGGAGGAGGACGTGGACGTGATCGGGCTGTCGGGGCTGATCACGCCCTCGCTCGACCACATGGTGCACGTCGCCGAAGAGATGGAGCGGCTCGGGTTCGAGGAGCCGCTGCTCATCGGGGGCGCCACGACGTCCAGGCGTCACACCGCGGTCCGCATCGAGGGCCGCTATTCGGGACCCACGGTGCACGTGGTCGACGCCTCTCGCGCGGTCGGCGTGGTGGGCGCCCTGCTCGACCCCTCGCGGCGGGACGAATTCATAGCGGAGTTGCGCGAGCTCTACGCGCGCGAGCGCCGCGCCCACGAGGCGCGGGTGCGGGAACGCGCCCTGTTGCCGCTCGAGCAGGCGCGTGCACGCTCCTTCGTGGTCGACCCCGAGCGGCGCCCCCCCGCGCCGGCGTGCGCCGGCGTTCACACGCTCGCCCCGCTGCCGCTCGCCGAACTCGTCGAGGTGATCGACTGGACGCCCTTCTTCCACGCCTGGGAGCTGCGCGGCCGCTTTCCCGACCTGTTCGA
>RFGQ01000597.1 GCA_003695865.1 Gemmatimonadota bacterium
CCCGTAGCGGCCGTCGGGCTTGTAGACGAAGACCATCGGCCGGCCGTCGCGCTCGAGCAGCGCCGCGCGCGGGATCAGCACCCGGTCCGGATAGGCCTGGGCGTCGAGCGTCACGTCGGCGAACATCCCCGGCTTGATCCGTCCATCCGGATTGTCGAGTAGAAGCGTCACCCGGCCCGTGCGGCTCTGCTCGTCGACCAGCGGGTTCACAGACACGACCCGGCCCCGGAAGCGCTCGCCGGGGAACGCCGCGAACGTGACCGTTCCGTGCCGGCCCTCGGTGAGGCCGCCCAGCTCGGCCTCGAGCACGTTGACGTCCACGCGGATCGGGTCGAGATCCACGACCTTGAGCACCTCCTGCGTCGCCTCCACCCACTGCCCCGGCACCGCCACCAGGTCCGCGACCCGGCCTTCGAAGGGGGCCCGCACCGTCGTGCGCTCCAGGTTCAGCTGGGCCTGGCGCAGGCTCACCTCGGCCTGCTCGAGGCCGGAACGCGTGCGGGCCAGCCGGGCCCGTTCGGCCCGCTCCTCGGGGGGGAGCTCTTCGTCGAAAGCGATGAGCCGCTGATAGGCCGCCTGCTTGTCGAGCACGTCGGCGCGGGCACGCGCCACCTCGAGCGCGTACTCGGTGGTGTCGATCTGCAGCAGCCGCTGCCCGCGGCGCACGGGCTCGTTCTCGCGCACGTAGACCGCCACCACGCGCCCCTCGACGCGCGGCGTCACCGCGGCCTGCCGCGAGGCCACCGCCTGTCCGCTCGCCCGCACGGTGATCCACAGCGTGTCCAGCACGGCGGGCGCCCCGGTCACGGGCTGAGCCACCGTGGTGGAGAACTGCTCGGCCGCCGACGTGGCGCCCGGATCGCCCTCGCTCTCTTCGGCCGGTCCCGGGCCCGCGCCCGCGGCCTCGCCCGTGCCGGCGTTCAGCTTCAGGTAGACGCCACCGCCGGCCGCCCCCAGCACGAGCACCGCCGTGAGGAGGCCCAGAGTACGATTCGAGAAGTTCATGGCTCCCTGGCTCGGATTCGCGTCGCCGGGCAGGCCGCCCGTGCTCGGACCGGCCCTGAGATGTCCCCGGCGCCCGCCAGGGTTGCCCGACTACACGTGTAGATCATCCGCACGGTTCTGAGGATCGTGGGACCGCGGACGGTGTCCCGCCATGGGCGGGCGGGACGGATCCGGAGGAGCGCGCGTGCGCGTCCTCTTCAAACCGCATGTGGCACCGCCCGCACCCGATGCGCGCGGCCCGCTCGTGCGCAACCTATTTTGCAACTACGGCGCGGCACAAGCAGGGATTACCGGAGGACGCGGACGGTGTCCGGGGCGCCCTTCGCGGCGTGCGAG
>RFGQ01000598.1 GCA_003695865.1 Gemmatimonadota bacterium
CCGAGCCCCCGCCCCACCGCACGGAAGTGGATGGCGGCCAGCAGCGCCACGTAGTAGAGCACGGCGGGAATCAGGGCGGCGAGCGCAACCCGCCCGTACGGGATGTTCGTCCAGGTGGCCAGGATGAACGCGCCCGCGCCCATCACAGGCGGCATGAGTTGCCCGCCGGTGCTCGCCGCGGCCTCGACTGCCCCTGCGAACGCCGGCCGGAACCCGGCGCGGCGCATGAGGGGAATGGTGAAGGGCCCGGTGGTGACCACGTTGGCCACGGCGCTGCCCGACAACGACCCCATGAGGGCGCTGGCCACCGCTGCGGTCTTGGCCGGGCCGCCCCGCGAGCGCCCGGCCACCCGGTCGGCGAGCGCGATCAGGAGCGCGCCCCCGCCCGCCACTTCGAGCAACGCGCCGAACAGCACGAACAGGTAGACGAAATCGGCGCTCACGCCGAGCGGTACGCCCCACACGCCCTCGGTCGAGAGGTAGAGGTGCTCGACCAGGCGCCGGAGTCCGTACCCGCGGTGGGCCAGCACGCCGGGCAGCCAGGGCCCGGCGAGGGCGTAGCCCACCGCGGCGAGCGCGACGGCCACCAGGCCCCACCCGGTCGAGCGGCGTGCCAGCTCGAGCACGGCCACGAGCGTGAGCGCGCCCGCCACCAGGTCGGCGGTCCTGGGCGCGCCCGCCCGGCCGACCAGGGCGGTGTGCTGCGCCACCAGGTAGGCGCAGCCCGCCGTGACCGCGGCCGCCAGCAACACGGTGGACGCGGCGCGTAGACGCCGGGCTGCGGCCGCCGCCCTGCCGGCTCCGGGGCCGTCGGGCCGCAGAGGCCGAACCGGCCCGTCGGCCCGCGGGCGCACGCCCACACCCAGAACGGCGAGCAGCCCCATGAGGGCCAGATGGACCGGGCGCTGCACCAGCGCCGTGAAGGGCGAGACGCCGGCCGAATAGAGATGAAAGGCGGCGGCCGCGGTGGCCACCGCCACCACGGCCGCCCGCCGCCCCGAGGGCCGGCTCACCCCAGGGGCCACCCCGTGACGTCCTCGACGTCGGGCCGTACGAGCACCACGTCGCCGTCGTCTTCGGGATCGATCACTCCGAGCACCAGAAACTCGCTGCGAAACCCCGCGATGCGCTTGGGCTCGAAGTTCACGACGCCGAGCACCCGCGTGCCCTTGAGCCCCGCCGGCGTGTAGCGGCGCGTGAGCTGCGCCGAGGTCTGGAGCACGCCGATGGGCTCACCGAAGTCCACGCGCAGCTTGATCGCCGGTTTGCGCGCCTCGGGGAAGGGCTCGGCGTCGACGACGACGCCCGCGCGGATGTCGACGGCCGCGAACGTGTCGAACGGGATCGTCGGTTTGCGTTCGTTCATCGAACGAAGATGGCACCGATCGCCGCGAAGAGCACGGGGAAGACCATCACGATCGCCGTCGTCGCGGCGAGCGAACGCTTGGGGTTGAGCGCGTGGACGCCCACGGCGATCAGGCCCCAGCCCCAAAGGCCGAACAGGTCGAGCTGGCCGAGCAACGCCGCCAGATACCCGTCGCCCAGGAACGGCAGCAACGTACCCACGCTCAGCACGAGTTGCGGGTCGCGGTTCGAGATGCGCAGCGGCGTCACGACGAGCTGGCCGAGCGCCGCAACGAACTGCGCGTGAGCCCACACGGCCAGGTACTGGCGGTAGCGGCCCTCGTCGCCGAGCACGAACGCGAAGAGCAGCGTGAGAAGGCCCGAGAGCACCCAGGCCGCGATGAACCAGAAGAGGACGCTGCCCAGAATCCCGAACACGCGGAACATCGCCCCGGAGCCCTCGCCGAAGCCGGGCGGCAGCTCGCCACCCTGCTCCGCCGCCCGGCGCTGCATGTTCTCGATGAAGATCTCGGGCGGGATCAGGGCGATCCCCACCGCGATCAGTACGCCCCCGAGCGCGAGGGCCGCGAACCAGCTCGGGTGCGCGACCACGGCCCGCATCGCCTCGCCGGGCGACACCATCACGTTGAGCAGGCGCTGGAAGAGCCCCATGGGCTCGGGCTGGGCGGCAGCCGCGGGCTCACCGGCCGCGGCTTCGAATTCCGCGTCGAACCGACCGTCGTCGTGCATCGCTGGTTCTCCCGAAAGGGTCGAGGTGCTCACCACCTTTGCACTACTGCCGCCGCCCCGCAAATATTCTCGTCCCTCCGGGCCCGGTGGCGGAGCGTATGAGTGGGCCGGAACCGTCGGCGCGCGCCGCGCACGAAGAAGGGGGCGGTCCGCGCCCGTGGACCACCCCCTCTCTTTCCATGTGCGACCGCCGACGCGGCCGACGCGCCTCAGTTCACGAGCCGCGTCCGCACCACGTTCACCACCGAGAGCGGCATGGGTGCGGGCGCCATCGACACCTCGATCTCGCCTCCCATGTCGCTCATGGTCTCGTAGTAGACCACCACGCGGCGCTCCGGATCCCACAGGTAGTAGCCGCTCTCACCGCCCGCGGCCGTCTGCGTCATGTCCATCCCCTGCATGTTGCCGGTCGTGACCAGCGAAACGTCGGCAGTGAAGGTCACCTTGGTCAGGGTCCGGCCGTCGACGACGGTGTCGCCCGCCAGGGTGAGCGTTCCCTTCCACTCGTAGAGGCTCTCGGCCCCGTCCGCCTCGGCCGAGAACCGGATCGAGTCCGACCAGGAGTCACCCGCAGCCGTGCCGTCGGGCGGCAGCAGGGGAAGCAGGGTGAGGGCCACCGTTTCCGGGCTGAAGAACGTCTGCGCGGCACCCTTCACTTCGGGCCGCTCGAGCAGCGCGCCATGGCCCTTCGCGTCGACGGTGAACACCAGCGGCCCCTCGATGTCGGACGTGCCGGCCGTCATCGTACCCGCCATGGGGTTGTTCATGCTGCCCTTGTAGTCGCGCACGGTTGCCGTCACCTGGACGCCGCTCGCCGAGGGCGCCATGTCGAGCTCCAGCGTGGCGAGCTGGGTCGCCATCATCTCGAGCGAGCCCATGCCCTCGACCTCGACCGCGATCGAAGAGGTGTCGGCGCGTTCGTAGACGAGCGGTCCCGACGAAGGGACGGCGTAGGCGAAACCGCCGCCCCCGAGCGCGGCCCCGCCGCCGCAGGCCGCGGTGAGAAAGACGGCGGGAAGCGCAGCGAACAAGCGTTTCATGACCTCGGGCTCCTTGAGAACCTGGAACGGACGGGACCCTGGACGCGGGCCCCGGGGATTGCAGCCACGGGGGGCTCCGCCCCGTGAGCAGTCTACCCTACGGGACGGCCCGCGCAAAGCTTCATGTGGGAAGCCGGAGGTCCGGACGCGGTTCCCGGCGATCGCACCCCGGGGCGGCCGACGGGACCCCGGGCATGCCGAGGCGGGCTCCTCTTGGCCCCCCGAAAAGGCCGCGTTATCGTGCAGGTCCCAGAAAACGCAGGTACAAGGAGCACCGCACATGAGCTACCGGACCAACCCGGACCGGATCCTCGAGAATATCGATCGCCAGCGGAGTCGGCTCGAGGAGGGCCTCGGCGGAGGACTCGACCGCCAGGCCATCGGCCGGGAGTTGGATACGGAACTCCCCGACGTGGACGCCACCAATCCCGAACGTCTGAAGCGCATCTTCGCGATCGTGGAACGCGCCTACGCCAAGGCCGCGCAGGGACGGGAGCTGGGCAAGCTCGCCGCACGCTTCCGTGCCGTGGGCGACATCCCCGACCACCACGCGCGTGGTGACGTGTCGGTCTCGATCCAGTACCTCGACTCCGAGCGGCCCGACGACGTGGGCATGGCCCCCTTCGAGATCCTTCCCGAGCGTCTCGTGGAAGCCAAGAAGGAGACCAAGACGTCGCGGCCCGACATCAACGCGATGAAGGTGTTGCGGCTCGAGCTGCGCAACGGCGTCCTGGCCGCCTACAAGAAGGTCGAACCGCGCATCCGCGACGCGCTGCGCGACCGCGCAGACATGGGGCACGTCGCGGTGCAGGTTACCATGGACGTGCGGCCCGTGGAGTGAACCGGAGCGCCTGATGGCCCTTCCGGCGTCCCGGGCGCGGCGGGCGCTGCTGCTCACCGCGCTGCTCGCGGCGGCCGTGCTCGCCGCCTTCGACCTGCTGCAGCCCGACTCCTATCTGCGCGGCCTCTTCCGCGCCGAGGGCCCCCGGCACCCCGACACGCGCGAGGTCGTCGACGACCTCAAGCGCTCGCTCCGCCCGGAGCGCTGAGCCCGCGCGATGTGCGTGCGCGACACGACCTCCGGCGTCGACATCACCGTACGCGCCCAGCCGCGCGCGAGCCGGTCCGAGGTGGTCGGGCCGCACGGCGACGCTCTGCGCGTGCGCCTGGCCGCGCCCCCCGTGGACGGGGCGGCCAACAAGGAACTCGTCCGCCTGCTCGCCCGCACGCTCGACGTGCCGCGGTCGGCCGTGGACGTGGTGAGCGGGCAGAGCGGCCGCACCAAGCGGGTGCGCGTGGACGGCCTCGACGCCGCGACCGCTCGCGCGCGGCTCGGACTCGTCGACCGCGCGGCGGGCGAAGGGGGCGGCGCCGGCCGGTGAGGGTCGTCTTCGTCTTTCTGGACGGCGTGGGCATCGGCCCGCCCGACCCGGACGTGAACCCCTTCCTGCGCGCGCGCCTGCCCGTGCTCGACGCCCTCCTGGGCGGGCGCCGGCCCACGCTGGCCGACCCCGCACCGGCGGGGCCGGGCGGCGCCGTCCACCCGCTCGACGCCACGCTCGGCGTGGAGGGGCTGCCGCGCAGCGGCACGGGGCAGGC
>RFGQ01000599.1 GCA_003695865.1 Gemmatimonadota bacterium
CCCGAGGGCTTCGAGGCGCTGCTGGCCGACCTCGCCGCAGGGCCCCGCTACGAGGCCGACGTGCCCACCGGGCGCATCGAGGGCGAGCGCGTGGGCGAGGACGGCACGCGCTTTCCCTGGTTCGCGCTCGTGCCCGACGACTACGACCCCCAGCGCCGCTACCCGGTGCGCGTCTATCTGCACGGGGGCATCGGGCGGCCGCTCATGGGCGGCGGCGCCTGGTGGCGGGGGCCCGAGCGCGTGGCCGGCCCCAACCACATCGCCGTCTTTCCGGCCGCCTGGAACACCGAGCCCTGGTGGCGGCGAAGCCAGATCGAGAACCTGCGCGAGATCCTGGCCACGCTCCGGGCCACCTACAACACCGACGAGAACCGGGTGGCGCTCTACGGCGTGTCGGACGGCGGCACGGGCGTCTACTTCGTGGCCTTCGTCGACACCACGCCCTGGGCCTCGTTCCTGCCCTTCATCGGGCATCCGGCCGTGCTGCTCAACCCGCAGCAGGGGGCCGACGGGCAGCTTCACGTGGGGAACCTGAGGGCCAAGCCGCTCTTCATCGTGAACGGCGAGACGGACCACCTCTACCCCGTGCGCTCCCTCACGCCCTTCCTCGAAGCGTTCGAAGAGGCGGGCGTGGACTTCGAGTTCACGGCCCGGCCCGAGGGCCACACCACGGTGTGGTGGCCCGAGCTGGCCGGACGCATCGGCGCCTTCATCGCCGAGCACCCCCGGCGGCCGCACCCCGAGCGGGTCGTGTGGGCCGCGGCCGGGCCCGGGCCGTACGCGCGGGCGCACTGGGTGGTGATCGACGAGGTGGGGCCCATCGAAGGTGACCGTGACCGCGCCGCCCTGGCCGGCCTGAGCGCCGATGGGCGGGCGGGCGTGGTCGACGCCCGACGCGAGGGGAACCGCATCACGGTCGACGCCTACCACGTGCGGCGGCTCCGCCTGCTCGTCTCGCCCGACGCGTTCGACCTGTCCCGCCCGATCGTGGTCGTCGCCAACGGCCGGGTCGTCTTCGACGCGCTCGTCGAGCCCGACGCGGACGTGCTCGCCCGGTGGGCGGCCCGCGACGTGGACCGCACCATGCTCTACGCGGCCGAAGTGGTCGTCGAGCTGCCCGCGGAGGGGGGCGGCG
>RFGQ01000600.1 GCA_003695865.1 Gemmatimonadota bacterium
CCGGCCGGGCCGCGGCCGGCGATCATCGAGCGGGCCACCCAGCCCCCGGTGAGCGCCACGGCGATCGAGGCCGCCCAGGCCAGACGGCCCGGCGCGCGGCGAGGCTTCGCGGTGGGCCGCCGGGCGCCGTCCCCGGGCGGGGCTTCGCGGTGGGCCGCGTCCTCCGCATCGGCACGGGCGGCCGCTTCGGCGATCCCCTCGGGCGTGGTGGCGCGGGCGCGCGCCTGCAGCTCTTCGAGGGTGGCCAGCGGCAGGTCGGGCGCGCCGGCCGACAGCAGGGCTTCGGCCTCGCGGCGCAGGCGGCGCTCGGCGGCCAGGCGCGCGCGGCACGCTTCGCACGACGCCAGGTGCGCTTCGATCGTGCGGGCCTGGTCGGGCGGATAGAGCGACAGCGCGCCGTCGAGCAGCGCGTGCAGGTCGCCGTCAGCGATGTGCGGCATCGTCTTCCTCCCCGCGCGCGTGCGCGTCCACCAGGCGCTTGCGCGCCCGCGCCAGCGTGGTGCCGATGGCCTTGGGCGAGAGGCCCGTGCGCTCGGCGATCTCGCGGTAGTCCAGCCCGGCGTCCCACAGCAGCAGGATCTCGCGGTCGCGCTCACTCAGCGTGTCGAGCGCGGCGCGTAGTTGGCGAACGCGTTCGGCCCGCTCCGCATCCTCGGCGGGATCGTCGGGCGCCCGGGCCCCCTCGGCCTCGGCCTTGAGCAGGGTCAGGTGCCGGCGGCGGCGCACCGCGGTGCGGGCCTCGTCGCGGGCCAGGTTCGCGGCCACCGTGAACAGCCAGGCGCGTGGGCGTTCGGGCCGCTCGCGCAGCGCGCGCACGAACACCTCCTGGGCAAGGTCGCGTGCGCGCTCCGCGTCCCAGACCTTGCGATGCAGAAAGCGCACGAGGTCGGGCAGCGTGCTGCGGTACAGCGCGTCCCAGTCGATGGCCGTGCTCAAATCGCTCGCTCCCGGGCGTGGTGCCGCTCCTCCCTGCTCCGACTCCAAGGACGAACCAGGGCGGCCCCCTTGCACATTGGCAAGAGAACGGCGGAGGGCGGCCGTGGCCACCCTCCGCCGTTCGCGGGTCCCGGACCGGGCGTCGCCGCCCGCCGCGTCGTCAGACGTCGAAGCCCGACTCCTCGAGCTCGTGCGCGTGGCGCCGCCGCTCCGCGTCGTCCTCGTCCACCACCTGGCCGTCGAACAGGTGCACCGTCCGCTCCGCCACGTGCGCGTAGCGAGGATCGTGCGTCACCATGCAGATCGTCGCCCCCTCC
>RFGQ01000601.1 GCA_003695865.1 Gemmatimonadota bacterium
AGGCGCGCCCGCCGGTCGAGGGGCTCAGCCGTCGTCTTCGCCGTCCAGAACGTCGCGCACCCAGGTGTAGGCCGCTACGGTCGAGGGCATGCCCAGCGTGCCTGCCGCGAGTGCGACGACCTGTTCCAGCGCTTCCGCTTCGATCCCCAGACGACGGGCCTTGCGCACGCTCGCGTGCACGGCGCCCTCGCGCTGCGCGCCGATGGCCACGCCAAGCTTCACCAGCCGCTGCACCCGCTCGTCGAGCGGGCCCCTGCGGCCCTCCTCGTGGATGCGGCTCCAGGCCTCTGCGAGGTCGGGGTAGCGCTCGGTGAAGCGCCGATACGTCTTCGGGGGACCTCCGTGCTGCTCGCTCATGCGTCGTCCTCCGCAGGGCTCAGAAGGTGATCGAGAACGTCGTCCGCAGGAACACGTCCGCGTCGCGGGGCGTGCCGTCGTCCTCGTCGTAGGTCACGAACTCGACGTTGGGGATCAGATGGAACCGCTCGGCCACCGCCACGTCGAGCCCGAGCAGCACGAAGTTGCCCTGATCGGTGGGATCGAGCGAGACGTAGCTGATCTTGGCCCCGTCGGGGACGGGGTCGATCAGCCGGTCCCATCGCGCGAGCGCCCGCACCCGCTCCGACAGCTCGACAACGCCCCACACCGAGGCGACGTCCAGCTCGAGGTCGGCCTCACCCTCGCGCTCGCGGGTCTGGTGAGCATACTGCACACCCAGTCGTCCCCGCTCGCCCTCGAACGCCGCGAAGCCCTGCAGCGTGGTGCGATCGGTCGCGCCCGGCCGGTCGTCGAAATCGCCGTAGACCTGCAGGACCAGGCCGTCCACGGGCCGCAGGCTGAGCGCGCCCATGAACTTCTTGCCCTCGTTGGTCTCCCCCTTGGTGCCGGAGCCGTTCCCGACCATCACGTGGTAGCCGACGCGGCCGGCTTCGTCGAACGTGCCCTTCGCGGCCACGCCGAAGTCCCGCGACGAACCGTACTTGTACAGATCCAGCGCCGTCTTCTCGACGGCTCGGTACCCCCAGGAGCCCTCGACCAGGTCCCAGGTCGGCGTGGACGAGAGTCCCAGGAACACCTGATGA
>RFGQ01000602.1 GCA_003695865.1 Gemmatimonadota bacterium
CGGCCGCCGAGCACGCCGTCCGTAGCGGCGGAGCCGCCTCCGACGGCGGCCAGCCCGCCGCCCTTCCCGGACTGGAGCAGAATCACCACGCCGAGCAGGATCCCGTCCAGGATCAGGAGCGCGAGAAGCAATCCGTACATCGTACCCCGTCGCCGTTCCAGCGTCTGTGACGACCTGCGCCGGGGCTCCATGCGCCGGCGGGACCGTCGTTGCCAAAGCAGCTAAACGTCGCCGGGCACGGGAGGCGTGTCAACCGCGCTGCGGCCTTGCGAGACGCGGGTTTTCGCCGCTCCCCGCGCCGCCTCAGAGCGCGGCTTCGGCGATGGCCGCAAACGAGGCCGGATCGAGGCTCGCCCCGCCCACCAGCACGCCGTCGACGTCGTCCGCCTCGAGCAGGCCGCGGGCGTTCTCGGGCTTCACACTCCCACCGTACAGCAGCGGCACACGCTGGGCCCACTCGGCCCCCAGGGCCGCGTGCAGGGCCCGGCGCAGCGTGCCGTGCGCCGCACTCGCGTCCTCGGGCGTGGCCGTCTCCCCCGTCCCGATGGCCCAGACCGGCTCGTAGGCCACCAGAAAGCGCTTGCCCGGCGTTTCGGAGAGTCCTTCGAGGGCGCTGTGGAGCTGGCGCAGAACCACCTCGTCGACCCGGCCCGCGCGGCGCTCGTCGAGCGTCTCGCCGACGCAGATGACCGGCGTGAGTCCTTCCAGGGCGGCGCTGCGAACCTTGCGCGCCACGTGCTCGTCGGTCTCGCCGAAGATGTGGCGCCGCTCGGAGTGGCCGACGAGGGCGTAGCGAGCCCCGGCCTCGAGCGCCATGGACGCCGAGATCTCTCCGGTGAAGGCCCCCTTCGGCTCCCAGTGCAGGTTCTGAACGCCGAGCGCGACTTCGGGCCGACCGCCCCGGCTCTCCACGGCCGCCGCCAGGCTCAGGGCCGGCGGAAAGACGATCAGCGTGGGTGGCGCTGCACCCAGGTCGGGCTGGAAGTCGCGGAAGAACGCCCGCGTCGCGGACGGTCCGTGATGCATCTTCCAGTTTCCGGCGACGACTCGTTCCACGTTCGCGGTCTCCTGATCGAGAGTGGCTCTCCCGGGCGAGGCAGGTCATCCCGGCCGGGCCGACCCGCCGGGGGCGCTTGCCCCGGTCGGCCCGCGGGCGGCTCAGGCCTCGCTGAGCGCCTCCACGCCGGGCAGCGGCCGCCCCGCGAGGAACTCGAGCGACGCGCCCCCTCCGGTGGAGACGTGCGTGAGGCGCTCGGCCACCCCCGCAGCCTCGGCGGCCGCGGCCGAATCTCCCCCACCGACGACCACGGTGGCGCCCCGCTGGGCGGCCCTGGCGGCGGCCTCGGCCACCGCCCGCGTGCCCTCATCGAAGCCCTCGACCTCGAACACACCCATGGGGCCGTTCCACAGGACGGTGCCGGCCGCCTCCACCTCGGCGGCGTACAGGGCGGCCGTCTCCGGGCCGATGTCGGCGATGCGGCCGTCGGCAGGCACCGCGTCGCGCGCCACCGTCCGCACCGGCGCGCGGGCCTCGATGCGCTCGGCCACACGCGCGTCGACCGGGATCAGCAGCCGCTCACCCGCCCGCTCCATGAGCTCGGCCGCGAGCGGCACCCGGTCGGCCTCGACCAGCGAAGCCCCCACGTCGAGCCCGAGCGCGAGCAGAAACGTGTTGGCCATCGCGCCCCCGATCAGCAGGCGGTCGACCCGGGGCAGCAGGGCCTCCACAACGTCGATCTTCCCCGAGATCTTGGCTCCGCCGAGCACCGCCACGAAGGGACGCGCCGGATCCGCCAGCGCTTCCCCCAGGAAGCGCAGTTCCCGCTCCATCAGGTAGCCGGCCGCCGCACGACCGCCCGCCCGGCGCACCGCGTCGGCAACACCCACGGTCGACGCGTGCGCGCGGTGCGCCGCCCCGAACGCGTCGTTCACGAACACCCGCGCGCCGCCGGCCAGCGCGCGCGCCCACTCCGGATCGTTGGCGGTCTCCTGGGGGTGGAAGCGGGTGTTCTCGAGCAACAGCACGCCGCCCGGCCCAAGGGCCCCGCGCCGGGCGTCGGCCTCGGGCCCGACCGTCTCGGGGCAGAAAGCCACCTCGACCCCCAGGCACGCCTCGGCCGCCTCGCGCACGGGCGCCAGTGAGAAGGCCGGATCGGGCCTCCCCTCCGGCCGACCCAGGTGGCTGAGCAGGAC
>RFGQ01000603.1 GCA_003695865.1 Gemmatimonadota bacterium
CCCCGGGAGGGCGCACGCCCGGCCAGCGTCACCGGGCTGCGCTGCCGCTTCGCTTAGAAGCGGTAGCGCAGGCCCAGGTTGACCCGCCAGCGCGACTGGGTCGACTGCACCGAGTAGGGCAACGCCGCGCGCTGCGTGCCGCCCTCGTCCGTGGCGCGGAACCCGTCGTAGGTGAAGAGGATGCGGCCGTTCGGATCGTCGTTCTCGCGGCCGCGCGTGCGGAGCAGCTGGACCGTGTTGAACGCCGGGCCTTCCTGCACGCCCCAGCTCTCGTTGAGCAGGTTGAGCACGTTGAAGACGTCGACGATCACCTCGATGCGGCCCTGGGGCGCCTTGATCCCCTGGATCACGCGCAGGTCGAGCTGGTCCTGCCACGGCGCGCGGCAGGAGTTGCGCTCCAGGATGCTGCCCTTGGCCTCACGCAGGCACTCGTCGAGCTCGACCATCTCGTTGAAGAGGCGCTCGTCGTCCGCGCTGCGGAACGCCAGCTCGCTCGAACTCTCCGGAATGTAGACCAGGTCGTTCGTACGGCTCGACGAGAACGCGCCGGCGAAGCCGTCACCGTTCACGTCGCCGTCGTAGACGTACTGGTACGTCCGGCCCGACTGGCCGCGGTAGATGAGCGAGATGTTCGTGCCGCCGTACTGCTCCCACAGGTTGAGCGTCGCCACGCCGACCACGTGGTGGGGCGTGTCGAAGTTCGACGGCGTCACCGGACGGGAGTCGAGGTCGACACGCTCCCCGATCGGGTTGAACCCGTAGTTCGAGATGGCGCGCGACGAGGTCATGCTCTGGATGTCGAACGACCGCGCGTAGGTGTAGCTGGCGCGCAGGTTGAGCCAGCGGTCGAAGTCCTTCTCGACCTCACCGATCAGCGAGTAGGAGTAGCCCTTGCCGCTGTTCGTCATGCGCACGACCTCGAAGAAGTTCGTGTCGTCGCGCAGCGTGGGCTCCCACGGATCGTCGAACGAATCGATGGCCCGGCCGTAGATCACGCGGTTGCCGATGCCCAGACCGGTCGACGACTCGCCGCTCGGGATCGTGCCGTTCAACTCCTCGACCACGATGCGGTCGATGGGCTTGGTCAGGATCCCCTCGACCGTCGTGCGCAGGCCGCCTCCCCACTCGCGGTCCCAGGCCAGGTCGGCCTTGAACTCGGTGGGGAACTTGAAGTCGGGGTCGACCACCGCGATGGACGCACGCGCGCCCGACGCCGGACCGGTGCCGTCCAGGCACTGCATCGGCGGGTTCGTCGGGTTGAAGGCCGGCACGTTGCCCCGGCGGCAGCGCAGCTCCACCGACTCGCGACCCGTGTTGCCGAACGCGTTCGAGATCCACACGAACGGCGGGCGGCCGGCGAAGATGCCCAGGCCACCGCGGATCTGGTTGCGCAGCCCGTCGTCTTCGGTCTGGTAGTTGAAGCCGATGCGCGGCTGGAAGAGCGGGTTGCCCGAGGGCACCTGCGTGGTCGGGAACCCGAACACACGCTCGAACTCGGCGTTCTCACGCGGTACGTCGTCGGTGAACGGCACGTCCACGCGGAATCCGAACGTCCAGGTCAGGTTGTCGCTCGCCTGGTACTCGTCCTGCACGTAGAAGCCGAGCTTGTTGTACGCGAAGACGGCGGCGGCCGACTCGATCGAGCCGGTGAGCGGAATCCGGATGCGGTAATCGCTCGCGGCGCCGTTCCGGAAGTCCTCAATGCTGTCGAACGTGTACTGCCCGAGCGAGCGGTCGAGGAAGAGGTTGTCGAACGCCCAGCGCTCGTAGTTCACGCCGAACGTCCAGCGGTTACGCCCGAAGTCCGCCGTGAGGTTGTTCGTGAACTGGAGGATGTCCTGATCCAGCCGGTTCGCATGGCTGAAGCGCTCCGCCCCGAACTGCACCCGGGCACCGTCGTTCACCGGATCGAGCTCGTTGTCGACGATGATCGTCGAGTAGCGGAACTCGGGCGCCGGCGCACGCTGGTCACGGATGAACTGGACCGTGAGCAGCGCCTCGTTCGACCAGCGGCCGAACGACGAGAAGAGCTGGGCCACGCTCGTGTTCGTCTCGTTGCGGAAGTCGTACGTCGCCGACTCGGGCTCGAAGAAGCCGCCGCCCGACCGGCTCGGGAAGTCGTCGAAGTCGGCGTCGGCGTAGGTGTGCTTCAGCGACAGCCGGTGGTTGTCGGAGATCTGCCAGTCGATGCGGCCGAACAGGTTCGTGGCCGGGTTCTTGTTCGTGTACGCGTTCGTGCGCCCGAAGTTGAGCCCGTACTGACCCTCGGCGATCTGCTGGATCTGCGTGATCGTCGACGGATCGAGGCCCAGCGACTCACCGCCCGACTCGACGCCACGCGCGAGCGGCGTGTCGCGCTTCTCGAACTCGCCCGACACGAAGAAGTGGATGCGGTCGCGCTGGATCGGGCCGCCAAGCGTGAAGCCGATGGTCGAGTTCTCGAAGTCAGCCACCGAGAACGTGTTGCCGTCGACCTCGAGGTCCTTGCGCAGCAGGTCCTGGTTGCGGAAGAAGCCGTAGAGCGAACCGTGGAACTCGTTCGTTCCGCCCTTCGTGACCGCGTTGATCAGGCCGCCGGTGAAGCCAGCCTGGCGCACGTCGAACGGGGCCACCAGCACCTGGAATTCGGCGATGGCATCCTGCGAGATCGGCTTGCCGTTCGCCTGGCCCCCGGGCACGCCCGAAGCGGCGAGACCGAAGACGTCGTTGTTCACGGCGCCGTCGACCTGGATGTTGTTGAAGCGATTGTTCATCCCGCCGATCGAAGCTCCCACGCCCGCCGTCGACACCAGCGGCGAGAGCGACGCCAGCTCGGTGAAGTTCCGCGACAGGGACGGCAGCTCCATGATCTCTTCGGAGGTGATGATCGTCTCCTGCCCCGTGCGGGACGACGTGAAGAGCGGCGAACGCTCGGCCGTCACGCGGAGCTCACCGAGCTCGACCGCCTGCTGCGACAAGGTGAAGTCGACGCGGCGGTTCTCGCCCAGCGAAAGGACGATACCCTCGCGGCGCTGGGGCGCGAAGCCGATGATCTCGACCGACACCGTGTAGGGGCCACCGGGCTGGAGGTGCTGCACGAAGTAGCGGCCCTCCGCGTTGGAGAGGGACCCGACCTGGACCCCCGTCTCCGTGTTGAGGACCGAGATCTGGGCGCCGGAGACCGGCTGGCCCGCCTGATCCCGGACCACGCCGCTGATGGCCGACGTAGTAACGCCCTGCGCGGCGGCCTCATTGGCCCCCACCAGGGCGAACGTCGTGCCAAGCAGCAACGCCAGACAGGTTCGTACCAATCGTCGCGAGTGCATGGACAGACTCACTGTTGAGTGGACATCCCGCGCGATCGCCACGCGGGCGGATGACACCGGCCCGGAACAGCATCCCCGGCCGGACCGGACGAAAAGATAGCAGACTTCGAACGACCGTGAAGTCACGCGGGAAGGACGGTCGTGTAACGATTCCGCGCCCTTGTTTTCTACAAGGATGAGCGCCGCCCGTCAAGCAAACACATGGCGCACACCGACCCCTGCCCACGGCGTCGGACGTGTCGCCGCATCTCATTGCAGCATAACACTTTAGAGGCACCCGTCCACGCCCCGTTCCACCCCGCCCCCCGCGCGCCGCCGGAGCCTGGCTGAAGCGCGCGTTCGGCTCGTAGATGAGCGAGTCGCGGGTCTGGTAGCGATGCACCGTGAGCACGCCGCCGGTGCCGCGCAGCTCCACTCCCGCGGCGGTGCGGACGCCCGGCGCGGAGAGGCATTCGGCTTCGAAAGTGAGCGTGATCTTCTCCGGGTACTCGAGCGCGCCGGTGATTACATCGGGCGTGTCGCGGCCGTCGTTGTAGTAGTAAATTCCGCCCGTGGCCGTGGCGGCAGCCGGACGCGTCAGGCCCAGCAGGAAGTGGGCGGTGTCGACGACGTGGATGC
>RFGQ01000604.1 GCA_003695865.1 Gemmatimonadota bacterium
CGCCGAGGGCGGGAGCCCGCCGCCCGCGGCTCGGGGGGAGCGACCCCGCTTCCGGCGGCCCGACGCGGTGCGGGGGATCTATCTGAACGCCTGGGCGGCGGGGTCGGTCGCGCGGTCCAACGCGGCCATCGAGCTGGCGCGCAGAACCGAGATCAACGCGGTCGTCATCGACCTCAAGGACGCGTCGGGCCTGGTCAGCTACCGCACCCGCGTGCCGCTCGCACGCGAGATCCAGGCCGACACCTCGGCGCGGATCCGCGATCTGCCGGGACTGTTGCGACGTCTCGAAGCGGGTGGCGTCTATCCCATCGCGCGCATCGTGATCGTGAAGGATCCCATTCTCACTGCGGCGCACCCGGAGCTGGCCGTGCAGGATTCGGCCGGGGGCGCCTGGGAGGACGGGAAGGGCGTGACGTGGGCCAGCCTGTGGGACCGGCGGGTGTGGGACTATCACGTCGCACTGGCCCGCGAGGCGGTCGAGGCCGGCTTCCCTGAGATCCAGTGGGACTACGTTCGCTTCCCCGACGGACCCATGTCGGAGCGGGAGCGCATCGTCTATCCGCGGGCCGACGGACGCGACATGACCGAGGCGGTGGCCGGCTTTCTGGAGTACGCGCGCGCCGAACTCCGCGCGATCGATCCCGAGGTGCAGATGACCGCCGACGTGTTCGGCGTCACGACTTCGGCGAGTCGCGATGTCGGCATCGGGCAGCTCTGGGAGGACTTCATCCGCCACGTCGACGTTGCCCTGCCCATGGTCTATCCGAGCCACTACTGGGAGGGCAGCTTCGGCTTCGAGACGCCGAACGCCTTCCCCTACGAGATCGTGCGGGCCGCGCTCGAAGACGCGGTGCGCCGGTCCGATACGATCCCGGGGGCGGGGCGGGTGAGGCCCTGGCTGCAGGACTTCACGCTGGGCCCCCCGCGCTACGGGGCGGCCGAGGTGCGGGCGCAGATCCAGGCGACGTACGATGCCGGCATCGAAGAGTGGATCCTGTGGAATCCGGGCGCGCGCTACACCGAGGCCGCGCTGGAACCGGCCGGGGGGTATCCGGACGGGTGGGAGCCGGTGATCCGCATCGGGGGCAGGCTCGTGCCCGTGTCGAAGCGCGACGAGGTCCTGGCGCCCCCGGCCGACTCGACGGTCGCGCCTGCGGCCGACTCGACCGGTACGCCTGCGGCCGTCCCGACAGGCACGTCGCCGGCGGACTCGACCGGTGCGCCGGTCCCCACGCCACCCGGAGCTGCCTCCGGCCGCACGACAGACCAATCGGGGCCCGGCGGACCGTAGCCACGGGGAGCATGCCGTGGACATCATCCTCTACTCGATCCCGCTGTTCTTCGTGCTGATCGGTCTCGAGCTCGCCGTGCAGGCCTGGACCGGCCGGCGGCTCTTCCGCCTGGCCGACTCCGTGGCCGACCTCTCGTGCGGCATCCTCAGCCAGTTCGCGGGCATCGCCACCAAGGCGCTGCTCCTGGCCGTCTACATCTGGGTGGCCGAGCGCTTCGCGCTGCAGCACTGGACGGGACTGCCCGCCTGGCCCGAGGGCTCGCCGTTCGCCACCTGGGCCGGATTCCCGGGCTTCAGGGTACGGGGCGCCGAGCTGGCGAGCTGGGCGGCGGTGTTCGTGCTCGTGGACCTGGCCTACTACTGGACCCACCGGCTCAGCCACGAGGTGAACCTGCTGTGGGCCGGGCACGTGGTGCACCATTCCAGCGAGGAGTACAACCTCACCGTGGCGCTGCGGCAGAGCGCGCTCCACGGACTCTTCACGTGGGTGTTCTACGTGCCGTTGGCCCTGCTCGGTGTGCCGTGGGAGATGTTCGCCACGAGCTACGCGCTCAACCTCGTCTATCAGTTCTGGATCCACACGCGGGCGGTGGGCCGCATGTCGCGCTGGGCCGAGGCAGTGCTCAACACGCCCTCGCATCACCGTGTGCATCACGGGGTCGATCCCAAGTATCAGGACCGCAACTACGCCGGGGTGTTCATCGTGTGGGACCGGCTCTTCGGGACGTTCCAGCCCGAGGAGGAGGAGCCGGTGTACGGCATCACCACGCCCCTGCGGAGCTGGAATCCGCTGTGGGCGAACGTGCACGTGTTCTGGCAGATCCTGAGGGATGCCGCCCGGGCCCGCACGTGGCGCGAACGGCTCCTGTACGTGTTCGGTCCGCCGGGGTGGCGGCCCGAGGACGAGGGCGGCCGCGTCCGCCCGAAGCCGGTGGACCGGGACCGCTATCAGCCCTGGGACACGCGCGTCCCCGGCGGCCTGGCCGCCTACGGCTTCGTGCAGTTCCTGGGGGCGCTGGTGGCGGCCTTCGCGCTCCTCTGGTTCGCCGGCGCGCTTCCCGCCGCCGAGCTCGCGGCCGGCGCCTTCTACGTCACGGTCGCTCTGGTGGGGGTCGCCGGCGTGTTCGAGTCGGCGCGCTGGGCGCCACCCATCGAGATGGCACGCCTGCTCACGCTGGCCGGGGCGGCCGTGGTGCTCGGGGTGCGGGGCTCGCTCCCCTCCGTGGCTGCGGCCGGCCTGGCGGTGGCCTGCCTGGCGAGCATCGTCTGGCTCCTGCGCTACCGGAACGTCTTCGTGGAAGACGAGATGGCGCCGGTGATGTAGGGCCTCAGCTCGCCCGCGCCTCCACGAACTGGAGTTCGTACAGCCGCGCATAGAG
>RFGQ01000605.1 GCA_003695865.1 Gemmatimonadota bacterium
CGCGCACTCCCACGCGCGACAGGTCGACCCCGTGGTGCGCGGGCACGTCACGCAGCGCCTCTCCGGCCCGCAGGTGCAGCGCGGTACGCAGCTCCTTCACCAGGCGGTCGGCTCCGGGGCGGTCGGCCTTGTTCACGACGAAGATGTCGGCGATCTCCATCAGGCCGGCTTTCATCGCCTGGATGCCGTCTCCCGACTCGGGGACGAGCACCACGACCACCGTGTCGGTAGCCCCCGTCACGTCGAGTTCGGTCTGGCCCACGCCGACCGTCTCCACCAGCAGGCGCCCCAGACCGAAGGCGTCCATCAGGTCGATCACCTCGCGGGTCGTCGCGGCGAGGCCACCGAGCGATCCGCGTGTCGCCATCGAGCGGATGAAGATGCCGGCGTCGGTGGCCAGATCGTTCATGCGGATGCGGTCGCCCAGCAGCGCGCCGCCCGAGTAGGGCGACGTGGGATCGACCGCCACAACGCCCACCTGCTCGCCCTCCGCCCGGTACCGCTGGGCCACCGCGGCCAACAGGGTCGACTTGCCGGCGCCCGGCGGGCCGGTGAACCCCACCCGCGCGGCGTGCGGTCCGCCCGTAAGGACCGTGTGCAGGAAGGTCTGATAGCCCGGGCGCTCGTTCTCGACCACCGAGATCGCCCGCGCGAGGGCCGCACGCTGACCGGCGCGAAAGCGCTCGAGCAGCTCCGCGAGTCCGGGGGACAGCGCCCCCTCGAGCGTGTCGGCGTCAGCCATCGGTGCGGGGGCGCTCTCCCTCGGCCGCGCGATCGTAGACGAGGCGCCCGCCCACGAACGTCATCTCGACCTTCGTGTCTAGGATCTCCTCGGCCGGGACGACCATGATGTCCTGCGACAGCACGACGAGGTCGGCCAGTTTGCCCGGCGTGATCGAGCCGATCCGGTCTTCCATGAAGGCGGCCTGCGCACCCCAGATCGTGAGGTGGTAGAGGGCCTGTTCACGCGTCATGCGCTGCTCGGGGAACCAGCCTCCGGTGGGCCAGTTATGGGCGTCCTGACGCGAGACCGCGGCGTGGAAGCTGAGCAGGGGATCGGGCGACTCGACCGGGAAGTCGGAGCCTCCGGGGATGATGACCCCGCTCTGCAGCAACGACTGCCACGCATAGGCTCCCTGGAGCCGGGTCCAGCCGAGGCGGTTCTCGGCCCAGTACATGTCCGACGCCTGGTGGATCGCCTGCATCGAGGGGATCACGCCGAGTTCCGCGAAACGGGGCAGATCGTGGCGATGCAGGATCTGGGCATGCTCGATCCGGAAGCGATGGTCGGCAACCGGATTCTCGGCCAGCGCCTGCTCGAACACGTCGAGCACGAGCCGGTTCCCGCGGTCGCCGATGGCATGGACGTTGAGCTGGAATCCGTGCTGCAGCGCCGCCCGTGCGATGGGCAGCAGGCGCTCGGGCGGCACCATGACGAGCCCCCGGTTCCCCGGCTCGTCGCTGTAGTCCTCGAGCAGAGCGGCGCCTCGCGAGCCGAGCGCGCCGTCGACGCTCACCTTGATCGAGCGGACCGAGAGCATATGGTCGCCGCCGATGTTGTCCCGCGGCCCCAGCGCGAAGTAGTGGTCGAGGTCGGCCGGGCGCACCATGACGTAGTTGCGGATCGTCCACTCGCCGCGCTCGGCCATCTCCTCGTAGAGGTCGATCACGTCCCGCCCCACGCCCGCGTCGGCCATCGCCGTGAGGCCGTAGCGGTTGAGCTCACGCTGCGCGAGCAGGATCCCTTCGTGCACCTCGTCGCGCGACTCGGCCGGCACGACCCGGTTCACCAGGCCCATCGCCCGGTCCACGAACACACCGATGGCCTCTCCCGTGTCGGGGTCGCGCACGATGCGCCCTCCCTCGGGATCGGGTGTGTCGTCGGTGATGCCGGCCAGCTCCATCGCTCGGGCGTTGACGAAGATGGCGTGGCCGTCGACCCGCGTGAGCACGACGGGATGGTCGGGCACCGCCTCCGACAGCGCGGCGTGGTGGGGGAAGCGGGTGTCGCCCCACTCGTTCTGGTCCCAGCCGCGACCCCGGATCCACTGGCCCGCGGGCACCTCGGCCGCGCGCGCGCGCACACGCTCGATGACCTCGTCGTACGACCTGGTGCCGACCAGGTCGACGATGCGAAGCGCCGAGCCCAGACCCGGCAGGTGGCCATGGCTGTCCATCATGCCGGGAATCAGCGTGCGTCCCTCGAGGTCGATCACCTCGGTGCCCTCGCCGACGAGCGCGCGGGCCTCGCGTGTGCTGCCCACGAGCACGATGCGGCCCTCGCGCACCGCCACGGCCTGAGCCCTTGGATGCGCGGCGTCGGCCGTGTAGACGTTGCCGTTCAGCAACACGAGGTCGGCGGGCTCGCGGACCTGCGCGTCGAGGGCGATCGGGCGCACGAAGGCGCACGCGAGCGCGGCGCCGGCCAGGAGCCGGCGAGCCGTGCGGAAGAAGGGGGTGGACGGGATCATGGATCGGTCCTTCGCTCGGGTCTGCACATGGGTCTGCGGGTCGCGGAGGCGCGGGCCGTCCGTGGGCGCGGCCGCGTCCTGCGCGGGAGCCGCCGGGCCACCCGGCCACGGTGACAGCCCGCGAGGCGGCGCATCCTAGAGGCGCTCCGGCCCGCGGGCAAGCGTCCACGCCCGGGCTCCCCTTCCCCACGCGGGGTCCCGGCCCCGGTCCACGCCGGCGCCCGGCCCGGGCGCCGAGACCGCGGGGCTCAGCGGAAGTCGCCCGGCCGGAGTGCCCGGGCGTGGCGCAGGGGGTTCTCGAGCAGGTGCGTCGGAATGAAGAGCACGACCAGGAACATCAGGAGCGACACGGTCAGCCCCGCCCCCAGCAGCCACCACGAGCGGATGGCGATGAACAGGATGGCCGAGATCACCGCCGTCGCCGTGGCGAAGACCGAGAGCAGCAGGCGGCGGGCCTGCAGCGAGAGGAAGCGCTCCTGGCTCTGGATGTCGCGCGGGTGCATGCGCACGCGCAGCTCCTCGCGTTCGGCCCGGTGCAGGAGTTCCATGAGCGTGCGCAGCGCCGCCTGAGCCTCGCCCAGCAGGTCGCGAGCGACCGCAACCGGTTCACGCGCCGTCTCCTTCAGGATCTGCTTCCGGTACCTCCCGATCACCCCCCGCACCAGCTCGAGGCCGTCGAAGTTGCGGTCGTAGCGCACGCCGATGCCCTCGAGTAGCACCGAGGTGCGGAAGAAGTAGACCAGTTCCTGAGGCAGGATCAGCGGCCACGTGTAGAAGGTGTCGAAGATCGCATGCACGATCTCTTCGATGCGGTCCCGGTTCGAGGTGCGCACGCGCTCGAGGATGCGCAGGATCTCGATGGCCGCCTCCCGGATCTCACCCCGCGAGACCTCGGGCGAGATCATCCCGAGCCGGTACATGCCGCTGATGATGGCGTCGAGGTCCTCGCGTTCGACGGCCAGCGCCATGTGCAGGATCGACTCGCGGGTCCAGCGGGGCACGTCGAGCACCATACCCCAGTCGAGGATCACGATCGTGCCGTCGGCCTGCACGAGGATGTTGCCGGGGTGTGGGTCGGCGTGCAGGAAGCCGTCGACCATCATCATGCGCAGGTACAGACCCGTGAGCGTCTCCATGACGTCGCGGAAGTCGAGCGCACCGCTGCGGAACTGCTCCTCCAGGCGGTCGACCTTGGTGCCGGCGCAGTACTCCATCACGAGCACGCGGCGTCGCGTGAACTCCTCGAGCACATCGGGGGCTCGCACCCGGGGGTCGTCCCGGAAGTAGCGCTGAAAGCGCTCGATGTTGGCGGCCTCGCTGCGGAAGTCCATCTCTTCACGGACCCGATGCGAGAACTCGCGCACCACGTTCGTGAGCGCCTGAACGTGGTGGTTGGGAAACAGGATGTTGAGCCAGTAGAGCACCCGGAACGAGATCTCGAGGTCGAGCGCGACCACCTCCTCGACGCCGGGTCGCAGCACCTTCACGGCCACCTGGCGACCGTGCGCGACGGCACGGTGTACCTGCCCCAGGCTCGCCGCGGCCACGGGCCGTTCCTCGAACGACTCGAAGCGCTCCTCGGGCGGCGCGCCCAGCTCCTCGGCGAGTACCTCGCGGATGGCCTCGGTGGGCACCGGCGGCACCTGGTCCTGAAGCGTGCCGATCGCACTCAGGTAGGGCTCGGGAAAGATGTCGGCGCGCGCCGAAAGGAGCTGCGCGAGCTTGATGAAGGTGGGGCCCAGGCCGGCGACCGTCGAAGCGAGCCGGGCCGCGCGGCGCTCGTGTTGCCCGGGCCGGCGACGCGCGGGCCGCCCCACGAGCAGAA
>RFGQ01000606.1 GCA_003695865.1 Gemmatimonadota bacterium
CGTCTCGGGCGCGATCACGTCCAGGAGGTCCCCCTCCTTCGCCTTCTTGGGATCCGGGAACGGGGGCAGCCCCACGCGCCGGAAGTACCACTCCCTGGCCCGGTAGTGCTCTTCGGGAGTCATCGGGCGCTCCTCGCCCGGCAAGCGGTGCTCCCGCAGCTTCACCAGGCCCTCGGGATCGATCCGGTAGACCACGCCTACCGAGCGCTTCCCGTCCACGTGCACCAGCAGCGTGTCGCCGATCACCCATGAGCCGCCCGCGGGGCCGAGATTCCAGGTCGGGACCGTCAGCATAACGAGTGAGTCGATCCCGCTCCACCTGCGCCAGAAGGGCCGTCCGTCTAACACGGCAACCGTGTCGGGCCGCTCCCCCGCCTTCCACATTAATACAAGATGATCGGTGATGCTTTCACTTGGCCGCGATTCCCCGACCAAACCGGTCCACGCGATCCACCAACCGGCCTGGGTTCTCCAGACCCGGTTTCCGGCAAAGAACCGATTCCCTTCAGGACCCCTCACTCGCTCGGTGTTCAGGTGCTCACCCGGCGATACGTAATCCGAAAAACGGTCCTGCGCGATATCGAAGATTCGAAACCCTTCTCCAAGCGGGGTTACTGTCGCCGGCCGCGCCCATTCCCCGGGCCCGCTGCCGACGCCCCCCAACTCCCCCAGGTACTCGCCCTCGAGCGAGTACATCCGCACCTCGGGCAGGGCGATGTCGATCGCGATGACATGGTTGCCCACGACGGCAGCGTCACTGATCCGCATCCAGTCCGTCCCCGGCGGGCCGTCGATCTCCCCCTGCTCCCAGACCACGTGGGAGGGGTGGATCTGCTGGGCGGTGAGGGAGGGGGGTCCGCCGACGAGCAGCGATACGCCGACGGCAAGCACGCCGATGGCATGTTTCAAGGTAGATCGGAAACCGAAGGGTGGAGAGATGCTCATGCCGGACGGACCTCGCTTCTGCGATCTACTGCAACACGATCACGGACTGACGCGCCTCCGCCGCATCCTCCGCGGCGACTACGAAGCCCTCACAACTCGCGAGCCGGCCATGGTCCGCACGCGCCAGCACTCCAAGGGCGACTCGGCCCAGAGTCGGCCGAAGTGTACCTGCCGGCGATAGATCCAAGTCTCCGGGCAGATCTTGGTATGTCATGCCTGAGCAAATGCCACCTGAGAGCTGACAGAACCCACTTTCAACCTTACACTCCTCCCATGCCCAGCCCTGCATCCCCGGGTGGCAGAACTGCGTCCCATTTGGCTCGTTATGACAGTGCTCGGGACTCACACACTGAGCCTCGGCGTCGGCCGGGGCAACCAGCAACGCACCTGCCGCCAGTGCGAACAGCAGGGTACACGCCTGTAGGATCTTTCTCATGGTTCACCTCCTTCTGCAGGGGACGCGCGGGTCCCCGGGTGTTGGTCCTGCCAGGTCCACCGATACACGAGCACCTCTCCACCGTCTGTCGTGTCCCGGTATCCGAAGAGCACGCGCCGCTCCGGGCGCGAGGCGAAGAAGCCGAGGGTGCCCTGCATCGCCGTGATCTTCAGCACGGCTCCGTTCGCCGCGTCGAGTGCGACGAGCCGCCGTTCGGGCGAGCGAAGGTCCGCGACCGTGAGCAGCACCCGGTCGCAATCGAGCGAGACGGCCCCAACCACGAAGGGCGCCGCGCTGTCGGGGAACGCGCGAAAGAGCGGAGAATCGGCGACACGTCCGAGCACCTCGACGGCCTCGTCGGGCCCCAGCCGTACGACTTCGAAGGGCAGTCGGGTCCCGAACGCGAGGGCGCTGCCGTCCTCTCGGGGGCGCAGCCGCCAGTTGCCGTCCAGGTGCCAGACGCGACCTGGACGGTATTCGCTGCCCGTCCCGCGCTCCGCTCGAGTGACCTGGATCTCGCGCGCCGAGCCGGCGACCAGCCACAAAGTCCTGCCGTCGCCCACGGGCTCCGCGATTCGCAGCATCCGCAGGCTGTCGTCGATGGCGAGCGTGCGCCACAGGTCACTCCCGGCCGGCAACCCGAACACCTCATTGTCGGTATAGGCGAGTGCCAGTCCGCGACTGCCCGAGACCCCGCGGTAGATCCGCTGCAGATCCAGTCCGAGTCCGGGTCCGGGGACGGGCGCCCCCAGCCACGTCAGGGCTCCGTCCGGCCCTACGGCGAGAAACAGCGAGTCACCCAGCGGCGCGATCGCGCGCGGCGGAATCGGGAGTTCGGTGCGGTACACGCCCGCAAGTTCGAGTACGAGCGCCCGCTCGGGTGCGCAGGCCGCTCCGCGCGCCCGGCGCCACTCGAGCCCGGCCCCCGTCGCACCCACAGTGACGAGCACAACGAGTCCGGCGACCCAGCGCCGCCTGATGGATGTGTCGCCCTTCGGGTCCACTGCTCGCCCTCGGCCAGAGGTCCGGGCACCCCCCGGGGGCGGGCGGGCGCCCTCACCCGCAGCCTAGGCTCATCCCAGCGCTCTCCACCATCACCAAACGCGAACGATCGTAACCGAAAGCGAACGGATGCTCGGGCGCAGGCCCTTTCAGGCGCTGGAGCGGCCCAGATGGGCGAAGAGAGCAGCCCACTGAACGAAGAGGTCGTCCGGTTCGAGGCTGCTCGGGGTCACACCGGCGACGCGCCGGCAGAACCGCGAGAACGACGGGCCGCACGACAGCCCGACGCAGCGGGCCAGCTCGTGCACCGTTCGGCGGCCGCGGCACCGATGCTCCAGCGCTTCGATCAGGCGCATCCGGGCCAGGACGTCACGAAGCACCACACCGCGTCGACGCGCGACAAGCTGAAGGTGGCGTACGGTGCAGCCCACCCGGTCGGCAAGGGCGCCCACCCGCCAGGCCTCGGCGGCGCCCGCGCCGCACGTGTGGACTCGCGCCTCTTCCCCTCCCATTCCACGGACGGCGGCCAGTCGCACGACGGCGGACACGGCGCCCAGCTCGGCCCCGGCCGGACCCGCAAGCACATGGAGCATCCACCGGCGCAGGGTGAGCGACCGCTCCAACCTCACGGTGTCGAGCAGGCGGGCGTCCTCGATGCCGAGCACGAAGAGTGCGTCCGGAGGCGCCGCAGGTGGCGCCGGGGTGGCGCGCCCGTCGGGCACGACCACCCACTTGATCCTCTCCACCGGGAAGGAAGGAAGGAAGGAAGCCTTCGCTCGCCGTGTCGGGCCCCAGGAGCACGGCGAGCGCATCGAGGGGCTCCGCAGCGGTGCCCCCGCCGCCGGGCGCAGCGGGCGGCGTCTTCCCCGGACCGACTTCCCGGACCGGCCAGGACGCCGGAAAGATGGAGCGCAGCACGTGTGCCCCCGGCGCCCCCCGCCCGGTCACCACACCCACGCGGGGCAGCAGATCGGAGGGATCGGACGACAGGAGCGGCGCTCCCGACCAGATAGGCATACCATCTTAGATAGTCTGCGCATCCTGGAACCGCAAACACGCAGCCGCCGCCCGGCAGGGGCGACGGCTGCGTGTCGTGCGCGATCGTGCAGGCCCGGCGGCCGCGCCGCGCGGGGGCGCACCCGGCCGCGCCAGGACCGCATCGGGGTCAGAGCCCGAACACGGCGCCCACCACGAAGTTCATGACGGCCAGTGTGAGGCTGCCCTTCAGCGCGGCGCCGAAGCCCTCCACCTCGAAGCCGTCGACGAGCGCGGCGGCCAGCATGAACATGAGCGCGTTCACCACGATCAGGAACAGGCCGAGTGTGAGGAAGGTGACGGGCAGGGTGAGGAACACGAGGATCGGCTTGACGAAGGCGTTCACCAGCCCCAGGCCGAGCGCCCCGAAGAGCGCGGCGCGCCCGTCGCGCACGTCGATCCCCGAAATCATCTGTCCCACAACGTAGAGCAGGCCGGCGCTCACCAGCACATGCACGACGAACTCGATCATCGCTCATCACTCCCTATGGAAGGACCGCAGGGGCGGCGCGGCCGCCCTCCGCCCTCCCCTTCGGACGTGATCGGGCCCCGAAAGGTTTCTCGGGCCCGCTCCGGTGTCACGTTCCTTTCTCTTGCTCGGGGGTCTTCGGGTCCCTAGCATGACCCCCGACTCCAGACAGGCTGCATGGATTCCCGCTCGCCTCCGGGCGCGGAGCGGCGCGCACGCGACGGGCCCCGGCCCCCAGGACGGGCGAAGGGCCAGGCAGTGGGGTGCCGCCGGACCCGGTGGGCGCTCCAGACCGGGCACCAGCCGCTCGCCCGGCGGCTTGGGCTCGGTGGAGAACCGAGACCGCGAAAGGAGCCTCATGTCGTCAGACTCTGACGAATGGGAACACTTCGGCACCATGTCTTCCTCTGGCTCATCCGGCAGCGATCCCGTCCCGACCACGTCCGAAGTCGAGGACCAACTCCGCCGTGCGCTGGCCGTGCTGCGCAGCGCGCTGGACGCCACGGTCGACGGCATCCTGGTGGTGGACCTCGAGGGCAACATGGTGTCGTTCAACCGCCAGTTCGCCGACATGTGGGGCCTGTCCGAAGAGGTGCTGCGCGAGCGTGACCACGAGGCGGCGCTCCGCGAGGCCGCCGAGCTGGTGCGCGACCCCGACGGCTTCCTGCAGCGCACCCGCGACATGATCGCCGATCCCGAGGCCCGCGGCGCCGACATCGTCGAGCTGGCCGACGGGCGCGTCTTCGAGCGCTTCTCGCAGCCGCACCGCATGGGCGACGAGATCGTGGGCCGGGTGTGGAGCTTCCGCGACCTGACCGAGCGCGTGCGCGCCGAAGTCGAGCTGCGCAGCAGCGAGAAGCGCTACCGCTCCCTGTTCGAGGACTCGCGTCAGGCCATCTACCTGACGACCAAGGACGGCAGCTTCATCGACGCCAACCCGGCGATGCTCGCCATGTTCGGCTTCGATCGCGAAGAGATGGCGTCGCTCAACGCCACCGACCTCTACGTCGACCCCCGGGCGCGCGCCGCCTTCCGCCACGCCGTCGAGCACCGGGGCTCGGTCGTGAAGTATCCCGTGAAGCTGCGCGCCAAGGACGGCACCGAGATGGAGTGTCTGCTCTCCAGTACGGTGTGGGTGGACGGCGACGGCGAGATCCAGGGCTATCAGGGCATCATCGAGAACGTCACCGAGCGCAACCGGGCCGAGCGCGCCCTGCGTGAGAACGAGCGCAAGTTCCGCTCGCTGATCGAGCGCGCCAGCGACACGATCACGCTGCTCGACCACGACGGCCTCATCCGCTACGTGAGCCCCTCGTGGGGCCGCGTGCTGGGCTACCGGCCCGAAGACGTCGCCGGCAAGGACTTTCTGGAGCTCGTGCACGCCGACGACCGGCCGCTCGCGCTGCACGAGTTCGGCTACCTGCGCGCCA
>RFGQ01000607.1 GCA_003695865.1 Gemmatimonadota bacterium
GCCCGGGACGGCGGATCCCCGGCCCTTCCCGCCGGCGTGCCCGACCTGTGGTCGCCCGGGCCGGGCTTCGCAACCCCGGCCACGCCCACCGAGGTGGCCGTGCTGGGCATGATCCACGGACGCCACCGCACGAGCGAACGCTGGGGCCTCGAGCAGGTGCGTGAGACCGTCCGCCGCCTGCGGCCCGACGTGGTGTGCGCCGAGATTCCGCCCGACCGCTGGCAGGCGATCTGGCGCGATTTCGCCGAGCGGGGAGAGATCCGCGACCCCAGGCTCCTTCGCTTCCCCGAGTACGTCGACGCCCTGCTCGAGCTCTCGGTGCAGGAAGGCTTCCGCATCGTGCCCTGCGCCGCCTGGACGCAGGAGATGAGCGACCTGCGCGCGCGCCGGATCCGCGCCTTCGACGAGGACCCGGCCTACGCCGAAGCGCGGGCCCGCTACGCCGCGGAACTCGCAGCCGTACGGGCCCGGTTGGGCGGCGCCTATGGCGACCGGGACGACCCCCGCTACATCCATTCCGACGCCTACGACGAGGGCGCCCGCGCGGAGCTATCGCTCTACGATCGCTACCAGAACGACCTGATCGGCCCCGGCGGGTGGACGAACATCAACGACGCGCACTTCCGCCTCATCGACCGTACGCTTCGCCTCAACCGGGGGCTGCGCGTGCTCATCACGTTCGGCGCCGGACACAAGTACATGTTCCTCGACCGCCTGCGCGGGCGGCCGGACCTGGTCCTTCTCGACGTGCGGGACTTCCTGCCATGACTGTCTCCTACGACAACTCGAAAGTCGTCTTCGAAGCCATCAAAGCCGCCGGCGTGCGCTCCGTGTCGGCGCTGCCCGAGACCTGGCTCGGGCTGCTGCTGCAGCGCGCCGAGGACGATCCGGACGTCACGCTGATCCAGGTGGCCAAAGAGGAAGAGGCCATCGGCATCGCCGCCGGCGCCTACTTCGCCGGCGAGCCGCACATCCTGCTGATGCAGAACCACGGCTTCCTCGCCGCCATCAACGGCATCGTGTCGCTCGCGCAGCTCTACTCGATCCCCCTGTGCATGCTCATCGCCTACCGCGGGCACTTCGGCGAGCCGTACCCGTGGCACACGCGCGGCGGCATCGTCACCGAAGAGGTGCTGCGCGCGCTCGACATCCCCTACGAACTCGCGCGCGACCCGGACCAGGTGGCTCGCCAGGTGCGCTGGGCGCTCACGCTCTCGCACAGCGCGCTGACGCCGGTCGCCCTGCTGCTCACCCGCGAGCTGATGGAGGACTGATGGAGCGCCGCCAGTGCCTCGAGATGATCTATCCCGAGCTGGAGGACCGGCTCGTCGTGACGATCATGGGCGCCTGCGCCCAGGAGCTCTACGACCTGGGCCACCGGGACAACTTCTTCTACCTGCAGCACGCCATGGGGCTCGCCTCGTCGATCGGGCTGGGGCTCGCCCTGCACCGCCCCGAGGAGCGCGTGGTCGTGCTGGACGGCGACGGTTCGGTGCTCATGAACCTGGGCACCTTCGCCACGCTGGCCCGCTACCGGCCCCCGAACCTGGTGCACGTGGTCTTCGACAACGGCAGCCTGCTCTCGACCGGCGGATTCGACTCGCAGACCACGAGCGGCGTCACGGACCTGGCCGGGATCGCCCGCGCCGCCGGCATCGAGCACGTCGCGGCCGTCGATACGCCCATGGCGTTCGGTGAGGCCATGATCGAGGCCTTCGAGCGCCGCGCGCTGAGCGTCGTCGTGGCGCGCGTGGCCGCCGTGGGGCCCGACCACTACGGCATGGACCTGCACCTGCCCGAGAACGCCTTCCGCTTCCGGCGGTGGATCGGGGGGCGGGGGCGGACCCACGGGATCTGTGATCCCCAGGCTTCAGTCGCCCACTGACGCGCACTGTTTGCGATTACAC
>RFGQ01000608.1 GCA_003695865.1 Gemmatimonadota bacterium
GGAGGGGCCGCCCGCGGGGGAGCCCGGCGGCGCACCCCCCGCCGGCGAACCCGGCGGGGCGCCCCGGCCCGGCCGCCCCGACGACGACGATCCAGACCTGGAGCCTTCATGAAAGGTGTGATCCTGGCCGGCGGGCTGGGCAGCCGCCTGCAGCCGATGACGCGGGTCACGAACAAGCACCTGCTGCCGGTCTACGACCGGCCCATGATCTACTATCCGCTCCAGCAGCTCGTCTTCGCCGGCATCCGCGACATCCTGATCGTCACCGGCGGGCACCACGCGGGCGACTTCCTGCGGCTGCTGGGCAACGGCCAGGACTTCGGCCTCGAGCACATCAACTACACCTACCAGGAAGGAGAGGGTGGGATCGCCGAGGCACTCGGCCTGGCCGAGCACTTCGCCGCCGGCGAGCCGCTCTGCGTCATCCTGGGCGACAACATCTTCGAGCGGCCGATCGCGCCCGCCGTGGACGCCTACCGCGAGGCCGGCTGCCGGGGCGCGATGGTGCTGCTCAAAGAGGTGGACGACCCCGAGCGCTTCGGCGTGGCCGCCTTCGGGGAGGACGGACGCATCGAGCGCATCGACGAGAAGCCGACCCGGCCGCCGAGCCGCTTCGCGGTCACGGGCTGCTACTTCTACGACCCTCGGGTGTTCGAGATCACCCACGGCCTCGAGCCCTCGGCGCGGGGTGAGCTCGAGATCACCGACGTGAACAACCGCTACATCGGCTGGGGCGAGCTCGCCCACCACGTGGTCGAGGGCTGGTGGACCGACGCCGGCACCGTGCCGTCGCTCTACCGCGCCACGCGGCTCGTGGCGGGTTCGGACAGCGCCGTGCTGCGCGGGGTCGGGGACGGGGGCGACGGCCGATGAAGCTGCTGGTCACGGGCGGCGCGGGCTTCATCGGCTCGAACCTGGTGCGCTGGCTGCTGCGCGAGCGTGACGACGCCGAGGTCGTGAACCTCGACGCGCTCACCTACGCGGGCAATCTCGACAACCTGCGAGACGTGGAGGACCACCCGCGCTACCGGTTCGTGCACGGCGACATCTGCGACGCCGGGCTGGTGCGCGAACTCGTCGCGGACGCGGACGCCGTGATCCACGCGGCGGCCGAGTCGCACGTGGACCGCAGCATCGCCTCGGACGCCCCCTTCGTACGCACGAACGTGGTGGGCACCCACGTGCTGCTCAGCGCGGCGCTGGAGGCCGGGCTCGAGCGCTTCGTTCTGGTGTCGACCGACGAAGTGTACGGCGAGCTCCCGTGGGTCGAGCCGGGCAGCGCCGAGCACGCCGCCGCGCCTCGCTTCACCGAGGACACGCCCCTGCAGCCGCGCTCGCCCTACTCCGCCACCAAGGCCGCCGCTGACCTGCTGGCGCGCGCGTACCACGAGACGCACGGCCTGGACGTGGTCGTCACCCGCTGCTCGAACAACTACGGACCGTACCAGTTCCCCGAGAAGCTCATCCCCCTCATGATCACGCGCGCGCTGGCCGACGAGCCGCTGCCGGTCTACGGGGATGGGCTCAACGTGCGCGACTGGATCCACGTGGAGGACCACTGCCGCGGGATCGACGCCGCGCTGCGCCGGGGGGCGGCCGGGCGCGTGTACAACTTCGGGGGGGACGCGGAGCGGACCAACCTGCAGGTGGTGCGGGCCATTCTGGCGGCGCTCGGCAAGCCCGAGAGCCTCATCGAGTTCGTCACGGATCGGCCCGGCCACGACCGCCGCTACGCCATCGACGCCTCGCGCGCCGCTGCCGAGCTCGACTGGTCCCCTCAGGTGGGCTTCGAGGAAGGACTTAACGAGACCGTGCGCTGGTACGTCGAACACGAAGCCTGGTGGCGGCGGGTGCTCTCGGGCGCGTATCGGGCGAACCGCGAGCCTTCCGACCACCTTTCTTGACTCTTCCGCGCGTAAACGTATGTTGGCGGGAGAAGTACCCTCCCGCTCGTGCGTTCGCGCGGGTGCGTGTCCTCCCCATCGATACCGAAGCGACCCATGACCACGTCCGAGGCGGCCGAGCAGCCTGACACGACGGTCCGGGCGAACTCCAGCCGTCGCCTCCCACCCCGGTCCCACCTCGCCGAACTCGAATCCGAGGCGACCTACGTGATGCGTGAGATCGCCGCGCAATTCGAGCGTGTCGTCCTCCTGTTCAGCGGGGGGAAGGACTCGATCCTGCTCGTGCACCTGGCCCGTAAGGCGTTCTGGCCGGCGCCGATCCCGTTTCCGCTGCTCCACATCGACACCGGTCACAACTTCCCCGAGACCCTCGAGTTCCGCGATCGCCTGGCCGAGCGCATGGGGGTCGAGCTGATCGTGCGCTTCGTGCAGGACTCGATCGACGCGGGGCGCTGCCAGGAGGAGCCGGGGCCGAACCCCAGCCGCAACCGTCTGCAGACGGTGACGCTGCTGGACGCGCTCCGGGAGCTGCGCGTGGACGCAGCCATCGGAGGAGGGCGCCGCGACGAGGAGAAGGCGCGGGCCAAGGAGCGCTTCTTCAGCCACCGCGACCGTTTCGGGCAGTGGGACCCGAAGAATCAGCGGCCCGAACTCTGGCATCTGTTCAACGGGCGCAAGAATCCCGGCGAGCACTTCCGGGTCTTCCCGCTGTCGAACTGGACCGAGATGGACGTGTGGCAGTACATCGCGCACCAGGGCATCGAGATTCCCTCGCTCTACTTCTCGCACGAGAGGCACGTGGTGCTCAGGGACGGCGTCTGGCTCGCCGAATCGCCGTGGAACCGGTTGCTCGACGGCGAGCGCTGGGAGCGCAAGGTCGTGCGCTTTCGCACGATCGGTGACGCCACCTGCACGGGGGCGACGCTCTCACGGGCCTCGACGCTCGAAGAGATCATCCAGGAGGTCGCGGCCGCCCGCACCACCGAACGTGGGGGACGCCACGACGACAAGCATTCCGAGGCGGCGATGGAGGATCGCAAGCGGGAGGGCTACTTCTGATGAGCGCCGCCGATCCGCGCTACCTCGACATGGACCTGCTGCGCCTGAGCACGGCGGGGAGCGTCGACGACGGCAAGAGCACGCTCATCGGGCGGCTGCTCTACGACACGAAGTCGATCTTCGAGGACCAGCTCGAACAGGTCGAGGAGGCGAGCCGGCGGCGTGGCGAGGAGCGCGTGAACCTGGCGTTGCTCACCGACGGGCTCCGCGCCGAGCGTGAGCAGAACATCACGATCGACGTGGCCTACCGGTATTTCGCCACGCCCCGGCGCAAGTTCATCATCGCCGATACGCCGGGTCACGTGCAGTACACGCGCAACATGGTCACCGGCGCGTCCACGGCGGAGCTGGCGATCATCCTCATCGATGCGCGCAACGGGGTGCTCACGCAGTCCAAGCGCCACGGCTTCATCGCGTCGCTGCTGGGGATTCCGCACCTGGTCGTGGCGGTCAACAAGATGGACCTGGTCGACTGGTCGCGGGACGTGTTCGAATCCATCCGGCGCGAGTACAGCGACTTCGCGCAGAAGCTCGGCGTGGAAGACCTGCGCTTCATTCCGATCTGCGCCCTGGACGGCGACAACGTCGTCGAGCCCAGCCGTCGGATGCCCTGGTTCGAGGGGGGCACCCTGCTGCACCACCTCGAGACCGTAAACGTGGGCGCCCATCGCAACCTCGTGGACTTCCGCTTTCCGGTGCAGTACGTGATCCGGCCGCATCAGGACTTCAGAGGATACGCGGGCCGGGTCGCCTCGGGGTCGGTGCGTCCCGGCGACGAGATCGTGGTGCTGCCCTCGGGGCTCACCACGCGGGTGCGCAGCATCGAGACGGCCGACGGCCCGCTCGACGAGGCGCGGGCCGGTGAGTCGGTCGTGCTCACCACGGAGGATGAACTCGATATCAGTCGAGGCGACTGGATCGTGCGGCCGATGAACCTGCCCACGGCGGCGAGCGCGGTCGACGCGACGGTCTGCTGGATGAACGAGCGGGCGCTCGAGGAGGGCCGCGACTACTGGCTCATGCACGGCACCCGCGCCGTGCGGGCCAGCGTGCGGAGCCTGGTGTACCGGATCGACGTCGATACGCTGCACCGCGAGAACGCGGAACGCCTCGAACTGAACGACATCGGGCGCGTGCAGCTCGACGTGGGCCAGACGCTGTACTTCGACCGCTACGCGCTGAACCAGCAGACGGGCGCCTTCACGCTCATCGACCCGCACACGCACGTGACCGTGGGCGCCGGCATGATCCGGGGGGCGGTGCGTAGCGCGGCCGAGGTGGTGCGGCCGGCCGAGGTCGGCTCCGCCGGAGCTTCTCCCCGGTCGCCCAACGTCACCTGGGAGGCGTGGAACATCCCGCGCGAGGAGCGCGAGCGACGGAACGGGCACCGGGCGGTGGTCGTGTGGTTCACCGGCCTTCCCGCCTCGGGCAAGACCACGCTCGCGCGCGCGCTCGAGCGCCGGCTCTGGGATGCGGGCTGCCGGACGGTGCTGCTCGACGGCGACCAGGTGCGCCACGGGCTCTGCGGCGACCTGGGCTTCGGCGCGGCGGACCGGCGTGAGAACATCCGCAGGGTGGCCGAGGTCGCGCGGCTCTTCTTCGAGCAGGGCAACGTCGTGCTGTGCTCGTTCGTCTCGCCCTATGCCGAGGACCGCGCCTTCGCGCGCAGCCTAATTCCGGAAGGTCGATTCATCGAGGTCTTCGTCGACAC